>JBOHYX010000050.1:0-11432 GCA_050738115.1 Rhodanobacteraceae bacterium | reverse complement strand
GCCTTGCGGTACGCACGAAACAGCAGGCCTACACGATCAACGAGAACCTGCTGGGCGTGACCCTGTCCGGCGGGGAGATCGACCAGTGGCAGGCGCCGGGCGAGGGCGCGCGCGGCTGGTGTGCGCCGCGCGCGGAATGGCCATCGGCGCCGCTTCACGTGCAAATCGGATTCGAGCATGGCGAAGCGAAAGCGCTGGACGGCGAACCCGTTGCGGGACCGGCGCTGCTGGCGGAACTGAACCGGCGCTTCGCGCGCTACGGCGTCGGCCGCGGCGTCTACACGGGCGACACCACGATCGGACTCAAGGGCCGGATCGTGTACGAGGCGCCCGGCCTCGTGGCGCTGCTCGCCGCGCATCGCGCGCTGGAGGAGGCGGTGCTGACCAAGCACCAGAACCGCTTCAAGCCCGACGTTGCGCGCAAGTGGATCGAACTGGTCTATGAGGGCTTCTTCCACGATCCGCTGAAGCACGACCTCGAAGCCTTCCTCGCATCCAGCCAGCGCTGCGTGACGGGCGACGTGACGCTGGAAACCCACGGTGGCAGCGTCGCGGCTGTGGCCGTCGAATCGCCGAACATCCTGCGCGCCAGCGGCGCGACCTACGCCCAGGCCGCGGATTGGGGCGTGGCCGAGGCCGAGGGCTTCATCAAGCTCTACGGCATGAGTTCGAGCCTGTGGACCGAAGTGAATCGGAAATGAAGCGGGATTCGGGACTCGGGACTCGGGACTCGGGGCTGCTCGATGCGACGCTTGCGCATCTGCGCGCGCTGGTCGCGTTCGATACCCGCAATCCGCCGCGCGCGATCGGCAAGGACGGCATGTTCGATTACGTACGAGGTGCGTTGCCGGGGTTTGCAATCGCGCTGACCGATCACGGCGCCGGTGCGATATCGCTGCTTGCGGTACGGGGCCGGCCGAGGCTGTTGTTCAACGTTCATCTCGACACGGTGCCGGGCTCGCCCCACTGGAGCGCCGATCCCTTCGGGTTGCACGTGGGCGACGGGCGCGCGACTGGACTCGGCGCCTGCGACATCAAGGGTGCGGCGGCCGCGCTGCTGGCCGTCGCCAACGCGTCCACCGGCGACATGGCGTTGTTGTTCACGACCGACGAGGAAGGCGCCAACCCGCGCTGCATCCGCGCGTTCCTTGACCGCGCCGCAACCCGAGTCCCGAGTCCCGATTCCCATCAACGCCGCGTCGCGCGCAGCGCGACTCGTCAAGTTCCGCTCGCTCCTGCGGGGAGAGGGCCAAGGGTGAGGGGGGATGATCTTTCCCGAGTCCCGAGTCCCGAGTCCCGAGTCCCGATCTTCAGCGCCGTCATCGTCGCCGAACCGACGCGCTGCGAAGCGGTGCTCGCGCACCGTGGGATCCAGTCGGTGCGCCTGCGCTTTCGCGGTCGGGCGGGGCATGCCTCGGGCGAACAGGCGCCGACGGACAGCGCATTGCACCAGGCGGTGCGCTGGGGCGCTGCGGCGCTGGATTACGCCGACGCGCAGGCGGTACAGGAATTCGGCAGATTGCGTGGCTTGCGGTTCAATCTTGGCCGGATCGAAGGCGGCATCAAGGCCAACGTCATTGCGCCGGAAGCCGAAGTTCGCTTCGGGATGCGGCCATTGCCTTCGATGGATCCCGATGTGTTGCTGGAGCGCGTCCGCACCCTGGCCGATCCCGCGCCGGCGGCGTGCGAGGAAACCTTCCGCGGTCCGTCGCTGCCGGCGGACGCCGCGAATGCGCAGGCTTGCGAGCGCGACGCCCGCGCGCTCGCGGATGAACTGGGCATCGGCGTGGGTGGGCCGGTGGACTTCTGGACCGAAGCGTCATTGTTTTCGGCCGCCGGGCATACCGCGTTCGTGTACGGCCCGGGCGACATCGCGCAGGCGCACGGCGCGGACGAATGGGTCGCGCTGGCGCAACTGGAAAATTACGCGGCAACCGTGTTGCGGATCGTGGACGGTGGCCGCGCGTGAACGCCGCGATCGATACCCGCCAGACCATCGTGCGCCTGCTGTCGGCGATGGGCAGCGCCCACGAAATCCAGCAGTACCTGAAGCGGTTCTCGCAGGTCGAGGCCAAGCGCTTCGCGGTGGTCAAGGTTGGCGGGGCGGTGCTGCGCGACGACCTGACCGAACTGGCATCGTCGCTGACGTTCCTGCAACGCGTGGGCCTGACGCCGATCGTCGTGCACGGCGCGGGTCCGCAGCTCGACGGCGAACTGCTCAAGGCGGGCATCGAAAAACGCACGGTGAACGGCTTGCGCGTGACGCCGCCCGAGGCGCTGCGGATCGTCCGCCGGGTGTTCCAGCAGCAGAACCTGAAGCTGGTCGACGCGCTGCACGCAATGGAGACGCGCGCGACGTCGGTGGTGTCCGGGGCGTTCGTCGCGGGATATCTCGATCGCGAACGCTATGGGCTGGTCGGCAAGGTCGAGCGGATCGACCTGGCGCCGCTCGAAGCCAGCCTGCGCGCCGGCTGCATCCCGGTGATCGCGAGCCTCGGAGAAACCGAACAGGGCCAGATCCTCAACATCAACGCCGATGTTGCGGCCAATGAGTTGGTGCGGGTGTTGCGTCCATACAAGATCGTGTTCCTGACCGGTACCGGTGGCCTGCTCGACGGCGAGGGCAGGGTCATCGACTCGATCAATCTCTCCACGCAGTTCGAGCACCTGATGGCGCAGCCGTGGGTCACGGGCGGCATGCGTCTCAAGCTCGAGCAGATCGACGACCTGCTGCGCGACCTGCCGCCGACGTCTTCGGTGTCGATCACGCGTCCCTCGGAACTGGCGCGGGAACTGTTCACGCACAAGGGTTCGGGGACGCTGGTTCGGCGCGGTGAAAAGGTCCTGTGTTGCGAATCCTGGGACGGCGTGGACCGCGGGCGCCTGCGCGGATTGATCGAATCAGGCTTCGCGCCGCGGCGGCTGGTCGGCGATTACTTCGAGCGGACGCAGCCCTACCGGATGTATGTAAGTGAAAACTACCGCGCGGCGATGATCTTGACGCTGGAGGAAGGATTGCCCTATCTCGACAAGTTCGCGGTGCTGGACGACGCGCAGGGCGAAGGGCTGGGGCGTGCGGTGTGGCAGGTCATGCAGGCCGAAAACCCGCGGCTGTTCTGGCGTTCGCGCCACGGCAATCGGGTGAATGCCTTCTATCACGAGCAGTCCGACGGGTGCCTGAAACAGGGGCGCTTCGAGGTTTTCTGGTACGGACTCGATGGTGATTTCGCCATGATCGAGCGCTGCGTCCGGCATTGCATCGGGCGCGAACCCACGCTGGTGGACGCAGATGGATAAACAAATGATCGGGATCGTGGGGGGCCGCGGCCACACCGGGGCCGAATTGATCCGCCTGATCGCGGGGCACCCTGCGCTCGAACTCGCGTTCGTGTCCTCGCGCGAGCTGGACGGGCAGCGCGTCGCCGATCACCACGATGCATACAGCGGGCCGCTGCGTTACGAGAACCTGGACCCGCAGGCAGCCGCCGCAAAGCGTGCGGACATCGTGATCCTTGCGCTTCCCAATGGACACTCGGCGCCGTACGTCGCCGCACTCGATGCCGCCGCGCCCGACACGTTGATCGTCGACCTGTCCGCCGACTACCGCTTCGATTCCGCGTGGTACTACGGGTTGCCGGAACTCACCCGCGACGCGTGGCGCGGCGAGCGCCGCATCAGCAATCCCGGCTGCTACGCGACGGCGATCGAATTGACGGTTGCGCCGTTGAAGGACGCGCTGTCTGCGCCGCCGATTTGTTTCGGCGTATCCGGGTATTCCGGGGCCGGCACCACGCCCTCGGACAAGAACGATCCTGAAAAACTGCGCGACAACCTGATGCCGTACGCGCTGACCGGCCACATCCACGAACGCGAGGCGGCGTTCCATCTCGGCGTGCCGGTCGAGTTCATGCCACACGTGGCGTCGCACTTCCGCGGGCTCACGGTCACCACCAACCTGTACCTGTCGCGCGCGATGAACCGTGACGACGTGCTCGCGCGGTTCCGCGATGCCTACGGTGATGACAAGTTGGTGCGCGTGGTGGACGATCCGCCGTGGGTCAGCCGCGTCGCCGGCACCCATCGTGCGGAAATCGGCGGTTTCGCGCTGTCGGGCGACGGCCGGAGGGTGGTGATCGTGGCGACCCTGGACAACCTGCTGAAAGGCGCGGCTACCCAGGCGATCCAGAACATCAATCGCGCCATCGGCGTCGACGAATACCTGGCGATCCCGGCATGAACCAGCCCGTATGGCAAAAGGCCGACACGCGCACGGACGAGCGCATCATGCGGTTCCTCGCAGGCGACGACGTGCTGCTGGACCGCGAGTTCTTCCTTCACGACATCGCGGCGAGCGGGGCGCACGTCGAGGGCCTCGCGAACATCGGCATCCTCGATGCGGAGGAAGCTGGGGCCCTTAAACGCGAGCTCGATGCGCTCGCGGGTGATTTCCGGAGTGGTGCGTTCGTCCTGGACGCGCGCTTCGAGGATGGTCATTCGGCGATCGAGGCACGCCTGACGGAGCGGTTGGGCGACATTGGCCGCAAGGTCCACACGGGCCGCAGCCGCAACGACCAGGTGCTGGTCGCGACGCGGCTGTGGCTGAAGGAAAAACTCGCGGCGTTGCAGGCGCAGTGCAAGGCCATCGCAATGGCATGCATCCAGCGCGCATCGCAAGAGTCGTTGCCCATGCCGGGCTACACCCACCTGCAGCGCGCGGTGGTGTCCTCGACGGCGATGTGGTTCGCGGGGTTCGCCGAGGCCTTCATTGACGATGCGTGGCGGGCGCGGCAGACCTGCGAATGGATCGACGCCAATCCGCTTGGCACCGCCGCGGGCTACGGCGTGAACCTTGCGCTCGACCGGGCGCACACCACCCGCAGCCTCGGGTTTGCCCGCATGCAGGTCGGCGCGACGTACGCGCAGTTGTCGCGCGGCAAGTTCGAGCTGGCCGCGCTGGAAGCCGTCGGCAGCGCGCTTCTCGACGTGCGCCGGCTCGCGTGGGACCTCTCGCTGTTCACCACCTCCGAATTCGGGTTCGTCGTCCTGCCGCCGGAATACACCACCGGCTCGTCGATCATGCCCAACAAGCACAACCCCGACGTGATCGAGTTGCTGCGCGCGACTTACGCCAGCGTTGCCGCCGCGCGCTGCGAAATCGAGAACCTGCTGTCGCTGCCGGCGGGCTACCAGCGCGACCTGCAATTCACGAAAGGCGCGATCTTCCACGGCATGCACCGCGGCCTGACTGCGCTCGAGCTGGTGCCGGACCTGCTCACGCGGATGCAGTGGAACGAGGGCGCGATGCGCGCCGCGATCGAGCCGGCCATGTATGCGACCGATGTCGCGATCGAGCAGGCCGCGGTGGGGGTGCCGTTCCGCGACGCCTACCTTGCGGCAGCCGAAGCGGCGCAGGAATCCGGGCGTGGCCGCACACCGGAACAAAGCCTCGCCGCACGCACATCGCCGGGCGCGCACGCCGACCTGCGCCTGGAAGATCTGCGCCGGCGCCTGGAGGAACTGTAGGCGCACGCTCCGTGCGCGATTGGATGCAACAAAGCTGGATAAACTCGCGCCATCCATGGCGCTCGCCCTTCGGGCCGCCTTCGGCGTTCGCGTTTGCAGTCCTGCAAACGCAGTCGGGTTCCATCGCGATGAAGCCGCGATGGCCCCGGAATGACGAACGCCTTTGATGCTCTTCGCGATTCCCGAGTCCCGAGTCCCCGCCTCAGAACGACATGAAATACCCGCCGTTGACCGGGATGTTGGCGCCGGTGATGAAGCCGGCGTCATCGTCGGTCAGGAAGGCGACGGTGCGCGCGATTTCCGACGGTTCGCCGAGGCGGCCAACCGGAATACGCGCGACGATCTGGGCGCGGATTTCCTCGGGAACCTTCATCACCATGTCGGTCTTGCAGTAGCCAGGCGACACGCTGTTGACGGTCACACCCCTTTTTGCGACCTCGCGCGCCAGCGCCATGGTGAAGCCGTGCATGCCGGCCTTCGCCGCGGAGTAGTTGGTCTGCCCGAACTGGCCGGTCTGGCCGTTGACCGAGGAAATGTTCACGATGCGCCCGAAACCGCGCTCGGTCATCCCGTCCACGGTGTTGCGGCACATGTTGAACACGCCGTCGAGGTTGACGTGCATCAGGTCGGTCCACTGCGCCTGGCTCATCTTCTTGAGCGACGTATCACGGGTGATGCCCGCGGCATTGACCACGATGTCGACGCTGCCCCAGGTGTCGGTGACGTGCTTCACGAGGCTGATGCAGTCATCGAAATGCGCCACGTCGGCCGGCGCGAACACGATGCTGCCGTCGAACTCGCGGGTCTCCTCACGGAATGCGGTAAGCCGTTCCTGGCGATTGCCGAGATCAGCGGCGACGACCTGGCGGCCGTCGCGGGCAAGCTGCTCGCAGATGGCGGTCCCCAAGCCGCCGATGCCGCCGGTGACGACGGCTACACGTTTGCTCATCAAAGTCTCTCTTTATTGGTGCGATCATCCCTGATCGCGAAGGTCAAGAACGGCCGTCCACGGCCTGACTTTCAGCGAAGCGCGTGCGATCATCCCTGATCGCGAAGGTCAAGAACGGCCGCTCCCTTGGTCGCCACGCACCGACGATCGTCGCCGGTGGCGACGCTCACGCGCGCCACGCACGACCTGGTTTTCCACGAAGCGTTTGCGGCGCCGCGACGCGTGTTGCATCGCAACAATCCCGACGATACTACGTACGCGTCCGCATGGTGTCAACGGCGCTTGCCGGGTGGCTTGTCGGCCCCCGTTTCGGGCGTGGGCGGCGTCTTCTGCGCTGGCACGTTGCCCGCCTGGAGCGTTTTCCACAACTCGATGTTGCGGGCCGTGATGTCGTTCAGCATCGACCACGGCGTCTGGCCCAGCAGGTTGTTCAACTGGTCGCGGAACTTGTCCTGTTGTTCCAGGAACGCCTTGAGGCTGTTCTCGAGGTAGCCGCCAACGAAGCCCTGCATGGCGTCGCCGTAGAAGCGGATGATCTGCGAAAGCAGGGTGGTCGAAAAGATCGGCTGGCCGTGCTGTTCGTGCTCGGCGATGATCTGCAGCAGCACCGCGCGCGTCAGGTCGTCGTTGGTCTTGGCGTCGCGGACTTCGAAGGTTTCGCAGGACAGGACGAGCTGCCGCACTTCCTCCAGCGTGATGTAGCTCGACACGCGGGTGTCGTACAGGCGGCGATTGGGGTATTTCTTGATGACGCGCGGTGATGCCATGCCGCAAACCTAGCACGGGATGCGGCGGCGCACCAGCAATCGGAGCGATCGTTCCTGATTGCAGAGCTGCGGGGTCAGTGGTGGTTCGACCTGCTCCCGGTAAGGCTTTCACCCAGCGGGAACACCACGTGGCCGCGGGTTCCGTTGATGATTTCGGCGGCGGCTATGTAGATTCCGACGACGGCCGTGACCAGGCCGAAGTAGCCGCCGAGCACGGTCAGTTCGGTGACGTGAATCCAGCTCGCGAGGGCGAACACCAGCAATGCGACACACAAGCCGAGCGTGAACAGCATCCGGGCGATGTCGTCGCCCAGCGCGGCCAGCCAGATGCAGAAAGCCAGGAACGCCCACGTGATGTAGTACCACCCGAGAAAACCGGTGGTCGGCGCAAACGCGTGGGTGTCCAGCGCATGCCGAGTCAGCGCCGCGATCCACCAGTAGCCGGCGAATGCGAGAAACAGCACGCTGTCGAGCATGCGCCCCCGCAAATACTGGCCGATTCCAGCCAGCGCCAGCACGCCGCCGCCGAGCACCGCCACAAGCAACGGCAGCAGGACGTCTCCCGGCCGCGCGAACAGGAGCGGCGCAAGCGCCGCGCCCGACGGGTCGAACCATCCCGCGGGCTCCATGCTCGCCAGCCACAAGGTCAGTGCAAACACCGCGTAGCCGAGGCCGGAAGCGTTCGCGAGCTTGTTCATGTTGGGCACCATCTCCGTCGCCGGCACATCCGCGGTCGTGTTCGCGGAATGCGTTATCGATTATCGATACGCCATGTGTAGAAACGGTCACGATTCGCCGCTGTCCCGCCCCGGCGCCGCGGGCAACGTGCGCGGCGTCGCAAAAAAAGAGGCTGGGCGCCCCGCCCGGTCGCGCCGGCGCGCCTGCCGGCGCTCGGAGCCCATTATCGACAAGGGGCGTGCAGGGGCGGTCACGATCGCCGCACGGTTCGCATGCACGGCGATAACACTGGCCGTGCGCGGCAGTGACGTCGCCGACGATATCTATTGCGACACGCCGGACACCTGCACGACCGGCGCGTTGTTCGCCGGAGTGTGCAACTCGCGCGCGGGCAGCGCGATGCGCACGCCGAGCTCGTCGCACAGTTCGAGGATCCTGATGTTGATCCGCTGCTGGATGTCCATGAACACGTTGTACGAGGGATCCAGCACGTAATAGACGACCTCGAATTCGAGGCCGTACTCGCCGAACGTGGCAAGGTGGCCGCGGTCGAACCGGGTGCGATCCTCGGCCTGGACGATGCCCTTCACGCGCTCGGCGATCGTCGGCAGCTTGTCGCGGGGCGTGCCGAACGGCAGCCGGAAGTGGAATACGACGCGGCGCTGCTGCATGCGCGAATAGTTGTGGATCAGGTTCTTGAGCAGTTGCGAGTTCGATATCGCCAGCTCCTCGCCCGACAGCGAGTTGATCCGCGTCGACTTGATGCCGACCTTGGTCACGGTGCCGAGATCCCCGCCGAAGGCGATGAACTCGCCGACGACGAACGGCTTGTCGAGCCCGATCGCAATCGAGGAGAACAGGTCGACCAGCACGTTCTGCAAGGCCAGCGCGACGGCGACGCCGCCGACGCCGAGGCTGGCGACGAACGCGCTGATCCTGACGCCGCCCTGGTCCAGCAGGATCAAGGCCAGCGTCACCCACACCACGAACTGCACGATCCAGGTGAGGACGCCCAGCATCACCTGGTTGACCGTCTGCCGGCCGTCGCCGCTCGCCGAACGCCGCAGCCAGGCGACCAGCAGCGCGTTGATCCAGAACGCGACCTGCATTCCGACCAGGATCCACGTCAGCAGGTCGAGCGCGCGCTGTACGTGCGTGCTCGCCGCCGCGCTGCTGCCCAGGTGCAGGAAATCCAGCGCGACCACGATCGCGATCAGCAGCAGCAGCCAGCCGCGCGTCGCGGCGGCGACCGCCGCGACCACCTGCAGGCCCGGATGCGTGCGATCCGCGAGCCTGCCGAGCCGCGCCTTGAGGAACAGCGCGACGCCTTGCGCGATCGCGTAGCCGCACAAGGCCCCCGCACTCGCGATGATCCACGCGAGGATGGAGTTGCCGAACCATTGTCCGTGGAAGAGCCAGTCGTGCATCGGGAAAAATTTACCAGTTGAGGATGGGGAGGCGGGTTGGTGTGGACTCAGCCGGCGGGTTTGGGCGCGCGGGCCGGCTGCGCGGCGGCACCCTGCTGGAACACACGCTTCATCACGAAGTCGGCGGTGACTTGCTCGCCGGTCAGCAGCATCGCCACCAGTTCTCCGCCCAGGATCTGCGGCGCGATCACCACGTCGGGCTGGGCCAGTTGCACGCGTCCGAGGTGGTGGGCGTCGTTGACGGCGGCGACGGTACGCGCCTTGCCCGCGAGCTCGCGCACCGCCAGCACCACGAACGCGTTTTCGGAATCGTCATCCAGCATCGCGAGCACCGCCTGCGCCTTGTCGGCGCCCGCCTTGCGCAGCACGTCGCCGTCGCTCGGGTCGCCGATCACCACGTCCAGGTCCTCCGGCACGCTGGTGTCCGGCTCCTGGCGCAGCAGCAGCGTCACCGGGTGGCCGCGGCGCGTGAGTTCGCGCCAGGTGTTGAAGGCGAGCGGCGTCTTGCCGATCACGACGAAATGATTTTCGCGTTGCATGCGTTTGTCCTTCCGGTTGACGATGCGTTGCAGGCTGCGGGTGACCAGCGGCGCGATCACCGCGGTCAGAGAGGTTGCGAACACCGCGACGCCCAGCACGATGATCGACACCACGAACAGTTTGGCTTCGGTGGTCCTGGGCGTGATGTCGCCGTAGCCGACCGTGCTCATGGTGACCATCGAGAAGTACAGCGCGGTCACGAGATCGGTGATTTTCGGATTGAACTCGGCGCCGAGATAGAAGGCGCCGAAGACCGCGTACAGCACCACCATCACCAGCGAAGTCAGCGCGAACAGCGTGCCGGCGGCGAGGCTGGTGCGGTCGAACTGGCGCCACGCGAACGCGAGCAGCGCCAGGATCAGGATAAAGTAGCCCAGCAGCAGGCGCGCGTCGCCGAGCTGCCCGAAGTACATGCTGACCGCCGCCGCTGCGGCGAGCAGCAGGGCCATGAACCACGCCAGCCGCGAACGGAACAGCAATCCCACCGCCATGATCAGCATGCCGATGCCGATCAGGATCGGCGGAAGCAGCGCCGGATGCAGGCCGCTTCCACCGCTCAGCACCTGGTCGAGGATGTGCCGCCAGCGCCTGCCGAGTTCCGAGTGCAGCAACCAGAAGCCGCCGAGACCCAGCAGGATCGCCAGCGGGACGTGCGGGAACCAGTGGCGTCCACCGATACGTTTGTGCAACTGCTGGACGCGGTTGCGCACGACTTGCGTCGGGCTGGGCAGCATGTGCACGCGGTTTCCGGCCTCGGCGTGGTGGACTTGCGGGTTCAGGCTTTCACGATAACAAGTACCGCGCGGCGGTCCAAATTGCGCGATCGCGCCGCGTCTATCTGCGTTCAGGCTCGATGCGCAGCCACGGGCTCGGCTGGCGTTCGATGAATTCGCGGTGCACGTGGGCCAGCAGGTCGCGCTGGCTGCCGAATGGGAACATCGCGGCGGCGTCGGCGAGCGAGACCCAGCGGAACGTCGAGTGCTCCGGGTTGAGGCGGACCTCCGCGTCGTCGCCGACGCGCGCCACGAACGCCGGGACGACTTCGATGCAATCATCGCGCCCCGAATAGAAGCGTTCGCAAAAGCTGGTTGCGTACAGCTCCGCCGGCACCAGCGCGGTTTCCTCGTACAGTTCGCGTAGGGCCGTTTGCCAGCCGGCTTCACCCGCCTCGACGTGGCCCGCGATGTAGCTCCATGCGTCCTTGAGATAAGCGCTCGCGCGCTGTACCGCCAAAACGCGCGTGGCGTCTGCGCGGCCCCGCACCGCGAGCACCGACACCATCGTGCAGCGGATCGGGATGTGTGCCGTCATCGTGAATCGTGATCCATGCTTGCAGGGCGTGTCGCGCACGACGAGACCGAGGCAGCCGCTACGCCGGTCCGGTGGCATCGGGGCCGCCACGCCGGCCAGCGTGCCCGTGACGATTGTCCCATGCAAATCCCGGCACAGCGGCGTAAAAGGATCGGCTGGACTCGCGCGAGCGTCGATCGCCACGCGGGCACGCTGTTCGGGGCACTGACGGGAGGGTTGGCGATGCAGCATTCGCGG
>JBOHYX010000049.1:0-11731 GCA_050738115.1 Rhodanobacteraceae bacterium | reverse complement strand
GAATCGGACGCCGGCGGCTTCAGCGTCGGCCCGATGTCGTGCTCACCCGGTTTCGGCCGGTCGAACTTGAAGTTCACGCCGCGCAGGTCGATCACCACGTTCTGCGGCGGCGGCGGCGGCGGCGCTGCCGGCGGCGGCGGTGGCGGCGGTGGCGGCGGTGGCGGCGGCGGTGCCGGATGCGCCATGTTGACCACGACCGCCAGGCTCGCGATGGCGTCCGTCCACTGCTTCGGCCCGTACGTATGCGGCAGGCCCGGGCCGGCAAGGCCCGTCAACTGCGCCGAGGAGGTGTCGCGATAGTACCGCGCAGCCAATTCGCCGCGCAGGGCGATGCGGTCGCTGACGTTGTACAGCACGCCAACGCCGGCCGTCGCACCCGGGCCCCAGCCGTAGCCATTGCCGCCCGGCGGCAGCGCCCCATCCAGGCCACCCGCATTGGCGAGCACGCCGGATACCGGCTTGTGACGCCACATGCCGACGCCGCCCATCACGTACGGACGCCACTTGGACGCCGGATCCATGAAGTAGTAACGGGCCGCGACGTCGATGCCGTCGGTTTCCCACTCGCCGTTGTGGCCCGCCGCCTGCATCGGCGAGTTGTCCTTGTAGCTGGCGCTGTCGCTAGAAAGTTCGAAGTCCATGGTCAAATGCGGATCGACCCAGAAGCCGATGCCGATGCCGCCAAAGAAGTCGCCTTGGACACGCCGGCTGCTGTCCGGCTGCACATAGCCGATGCGCGGCACGATGTACCAGTTGGTGTAGTTCGGGTTGGCCAAGCTACCCGACGCCGCCGCTGCGCCCGTGTCCTGCGCGTGCGCAACCGACATCACGCCCACAGTACCCAAGGCCAGCGCGATGACCGCGAACAAGCCGTTACGTTTCATCGGAAAGTCTCCTCGTTGTTGATTCTTCAGATCACGTCCCTTGGGGCGTGACGCTGTGTTCCCACGACCGCAAGACTACTGCGCGGACCGACGACCGAACAGCCGCGACCCGTTTGCTACGGTGACGCCAGTTTAGCAAAAAACAAACAATTAAGTCAGCATCTGTCCATTGCGTTTAGCCAGAACTCAGGTGCCGTCCGCTACTGCGAGCAAATCCATGAACTCGGGGACAGGCATCGCCTGCATGGCCTCCGTGCGTTCACAAATCTGAACAAGCCGATCGACCTGACCGCGTGAAAGGTGCCCCGCCAACGCCTTGTGGAATTTGTCAAGCAGGATCGGAATACCCTCGGCGCGTCGGCGGCGATGCCCGATGGGATAGTCGACGGTCATTTTGCGGGTACTGGAACCATCCCGGAAAAACACCTGGACGGAATTGCCGATGTAGCGTTTGGCGGGATCGAAATAATCCCGCGTGAATTGCGGGTTTTCGGTGACCGTCATTTTCGCGCGCAGCGCGTCGATCCGCGGATCGGCGGCAACCTCGTCGCCATAGTCGGCGGCCACGAGGCGCCCGAAGATCAGCGGCACGGCCACCATGTACTGGATGCAATGATCGCGGTCGGCGTAGTTGGCGAGCGGCCCGGTCTTGTCGATGATGCGCGCGCCCGCCTCCTGGGTTTCGATCGCTATGCGCTCGATGTCGGCGATACGGCCCTTGACCTCGGGGTGGAGCTGCATCGCGCATTCCACCGCCGTTTGTGCATGGAATTCCGCGGGGTACGAAATCTTGAACAACACGTTCTCCATCACGTACGACCCGAACGGGCGCTCGAATGCAAAGGCCCTTCCGCCGAACGCGACGTCGTAGAAGCCCCAGGTCTTCGCGCTCAGCGCGGAGAGATAGGCCGGTTCGTCGGTGGTGACGGCGTTCAGCGCGTGGATCACCGCGCGGCGGCACGCATCGCCTGCGGCCCAGCTCTTGCGCGGGCCGGTGTTGGGCGCGTGGCGGTAGGTGCGCAGGGCGCCGTTGTCGATCCAACTGTTCGACACGGCCGCGATGACCTGCTCGCGGTTCCCGCCAAGCATCGCGGTGGCGACCGCGGTCGAGGCCAGCCGCACCAGGATCACGTGATCCATGCCGGCGCGGTTGAAGGCGTTCCGGAGCGCGTAGCCACCCTGGATCTCGTGTGCCTTGATGGCCCAGCCCAGCACGTCGCGAACCGTCAGGGGATCCTTGCCATCGCGCACGCGCGCGCGCGACAGCCAGTCGGCCACCGCCAGCACCGTACCGAGATTGTCGGACGGGTGGCCCCACTCCGCCGCCAGGAAGGTGTCGTTGAAGTCCAGCCAGCGGATCTGCGTGCCAATGCAGAACGCGGCCTGCGCGGGGTCGAGGCGCAGAGCGGTCCCCGGCACGCGCGCGCCGTCTGCGAGCGTCGCCCCCGGCACGATCGGCGCGAGGTGTTTCACGCACTGCGGGAACTTCATCGCCAGCATCGCGCAGCCCAGCGTGTCCATCAACATGTAGCGCGCGGTATCCCACGCCTCATCCGAGGTGACGCCGTAATCGAGCACGTAATCGGCGACGTCGGCCAGGGGCTGGTCGGGCGCCGGGCGGGCGGCACAACGGGTATGGACTTGGCTCACGATCGGGTACCTGTGGTTGCGGCAAACGCAGCCCGTCATTCTGACAGACGCGGTCGGGCCTTGACGGCTGCGAGGGCGCTCCATGACAATCCCCGAGCTGACCCGAAGGGGAGTAGCACCGGAGCCGGCTCAAGGTCGGGTTCGCGTGGCGGTCGTCAACACGGGCAATGCACGCCCCGTTCGCCACGGCGGTTCCACTGGAACCGCGCGCGAGACTTTCGACGTCCCGTGCCACTTTTGTGGTCGCGGGAACTTCGATCGCTGCGCACTCCGGAGAACCGCATGTCCCCCATCGACGCCGTCCTGCACAACCCGATCGATGCCGCATTCTGGAGCGGCCTCGGCTCGGTGATCCTGATCGACCTGGTGCTGGCGGGCGACAACGCGATCGTGATCGCGCTGGCCGCGCGCAACCTCCCGAAGCACCATCAGTTCCGCGCGATATTCTGGGGCACCGTCGGCGCGATCGTGGTGCGCGTCGCGATGACCGCGGGCGTGATCTGGCTGCTCCGGATCCCCGGCCTGATGCTGGTCGGCGGGGTCGTGCTGATCCCGATCGCCTGGCGCCTGCTGCAGCATGCCGACGAGCGCGACGATCCACAGCATTCGCGCATCCGCCACCGGATCACCGGATTCTGGAGCGCGATGGGAACCATCATCGGCGCCGACGCGCTGATGGGCCTCGACAACGTGCTCGGCATCGCCGGCGCGTCACAGGGCCACCTCGGGCTGGTCGTGCTCGGGCTGCTGGTCAGCGTGCCCCTCGTGGTGTGGGGGTCCACGCTGCTCCTCAAGGTGATCGATCGCTATCCCGTCTTCGTCTACGCAGGCGCGGCGGCGATTGCGTGGACCGCGGCGCGCATGCTGACGCAGGATGACCTGGTGAAGCCGTGGTTCGACGCGCATGACCCGCTGCGCTACGTCGTCGACGCGACGCTGGTGATCGGCGTCACCGGGATCGGATGGTGGTGGAAACAGCGGCGTCGCCACACGCTGGCGGACTGATCCTGCTCAGAACGAAGAGTCGGGTTGCCCGATGAACTCGAGTTCCTCCGGCGTGGACACACGCCCGAGCGCCCGGTTGCGATGCGGATAGCGCCCGAAGCGGTCGATGATCGCCTTGTGCTTCAACTCGTATTCGTAATTCCGCTCGAGACCCGGTTGCCGGAACAGGCGCTCGGCCTCGAGGTGGATCGTGCGCGATTCCGCATGCATGAACGGCATGTACAGGAACGCGCGGCGCTCGGCGGTCAGGTCGTGATCGGCGCCGGCGCGAAGCGCCTCCTGCGCCAGCACCAGCGCCATGCCGTCGGCGGCGAAGGCCTGGGCGCTGTCGCGAAAGAGGTTTCGGGAAAACTGGTCGAGCACGATGATTTCGGCCAGGCGTCCGTCGGCCGAATCACGCCACGCCGCAAGCTCGCCACGCGCCGCGGCGGCCCGCGTGTCGGCGAAGCGCGCGCGGATGGCGGCGTCGAACGCGTCGTCCTTCTTGAAGTGCTGTTCCGGCGTGGCTTCCTCGAACCAGAAATGCAGGACGTCGGCGCGCAGGGTCATCGCGTTCCTCACTTGAGGTACTTGGTCATCCATCCCACCCAACGCCGGAACACGTCGGTCTGCTGCACGATGTCATGCGGGAAGTGGGTCGACTCCGGATAGGCGTAGAACTCGACGGTGACGCCGTTGTCGCGCAGGGCGTGGTACCACTCCTCGGCATTGATCAGCGGAACGTTGGAATCGTCCACGTCGCCCATCAGCAGCGTCGGCGCCTTCACATTGCGCGCCCAGGTGATCGGCGACTGCTCGCGCCACATGTTCCAGCCGGCGTCGGTCCACGGCGACGAGCCGAAGAAATAGGTATCACCCTTCTGGTAGTAGGCGATCGTGTAGTCCATCACCCAGTCGGTGAGCGGCGCGCCGGCGACCGCGGCCTTCCACACGTCGTAGTGGCCCGTCAGCCAGGTCGTCATGTAGCCGCCGTAGGACCAGCCGGTCACGCCGATGCGGCTCTCGTCGACGCCGCCGAGCTTCTCGACCGCGGCCAACCCGGCCATCACGTCCTGGCCGGGACCTTCGCCGGTGTTCCGGTAGATCGCGTGCTGGTAGGCGTCGCCAAGGTTGATGCTGCCGCGATAGTTGGGCTGGAACACCAGGAATCCCTGCGCCGCCAGCAACTGCGGCAGGGGAGAAAACATCACGGTGGATGCGGCTTCCGGCCCGCCGTGGATCACCAGCACCAGCGGATACGTCGCGCCCTTGCGGTAGCCGACCGGGTACGTCAGCACGCCATCCTCGTCGAAACCATCCAGCGTCCAGTGCACCGGTTCGGTACGACCAAGTTCGAGCTTGTCCACGAAGGCATTCACGTCGGTCAGCCGGCGCGGCTTCGAGTGGACCGAGGCCATTACGTACAACTCGCCGGGATGCGTCGCGGTGCTGCCGATGAACGCGATATTGCCGCCTTTCGCAACGCTCAATTCGTCCCCGGCTTCGACATCGCCGAGGTCGAGCACGCGCGCCTTGCCGCGCACTGGCTGGTCCCACAGCACCGACCGGGTGCCGAGCTGGCCCTGCAACAGCAGCGCCTTGCCGCCCGGCAGCCACGCGTAGGCATTGAAGTTGCGCGCCAGCACCGCGGTCGGATCGTACACACCACTGCTGCCGCCACCGACGTAGATCGCGTTGCCATTGTTCTGGTCGCCGCCGCGCGGACGCAGGAACGCATAGCGGCCGCCCTCGGGCGCAAACGTCAGGACGTCCGACGTCTCGGCATCGACGAGCGTGCGCACCGGCCCGCCGGCGGCGGGAACTTCGGCGATCACCGAGTGGAACGACGGCCCCCAGTACGGACCCGGAAATTTCGTGAAGGCGATCCACTTGCCGTCGCGGCTCCAGGCCGGCGGCGTGACGCCTGCGTTGACGCCACCCTGCACGGTATTGAGGCTGAAATTGCCGTGCGTCAGTTGCTTCGCACTGCCGCCGTTGCCCGCCGCGGGCGCGACCCAAAGCTGCCACGGCGCCGGGTCATCCTTCAGCAGGAAATTGCCGTCGGTGATCCGGAATACCTTGTTGTGCGCCTTGATACGGTCTTCGTGCAGCGGCGGATCCTGCGCAATGAACGCGATTTCCGTGCCGTCCGGGCTCCACGCGTAGGCGTCCACGCCCTGCTTGTTGTCGGTGACGCGCTGCGCATCGCCGCCGTCCATGGGCATCACGTAGACCTGCGGCTTTTTGGTCTGCGGGTCCTTCGCGAGGAATGCGAGCCGGGTGCCATCCGGCGACCAGCGCGGCGAAGATACATCCTCGCGATCCCGCGTCAGCACGCGCCTGGCGCCACTCGCGACGTCCACCACGTCGATCGCGACGTCGTGCTTGTCGGTCTTCCACACCGGCGTCGAGACGACGACGGCGATCGACTTGCCGTTGGGCGAGATCTGCGGGTCCGAGAGGCCCACGATTTTCTGCAGATCGTCGAGCTGGAACGGCGTTGCCGCCGTCGACGCGATCGGCGCCGCGACGAACAGCGCCACAAGTACCACCAGCCAGCATCCCCGCGAACGCTTCATGGTGCCCCCGATGAAATCGCGCGCCGCCCCGGCGCAACGCGGGCAGGATAGCGCGCCGCGCACCTGCCCACACCCCGCCACGGCGGGGTGCTCGCGGGAATGCCCACGCCGGGTACCACCGCCGCCAACGCATACCCGCATGTGTTCGCGCGGCTCGACCTCGGTTTCTGCACGCTGCCCAACCGCGTGCTGATGGGCCCGATGAACACCGGGCTCGAGGACCACGGGCGGAAGCGGCGACGCTGCGTCGGCTCACGCGAAGACAGCGCGGCGATGCCCGGCGATGGACGAGCGTCGCTGCACGACCGACCGGTTCCCGGACGCGGTACCGCGCCGCTGATGACGACCCATCAGCCGCCGCCACCGCGCCCCGTCGAGACCGCAAAAATCCCATATAATCATCGACGCTGGTGAGCATCGCGGCCCGCTGTGCGGGTGGAGGTCGGTGGTTTCTGGCACAGGCTACGTTCTGCTGGTCAATGGCAGCGCCGGGGTCGCTTCGACGGCCGGCATGGCTGCCCGCGCGGCGTGCTGCCAGTTGACGACCGTGGCTGATATCGCGTCCGCCCGCGAACTGCTCGCAAAAAAACAGTACGACCTGATCGTGATCGATGGCTCGCCACCGAAGGGTGCCAGCCTGGACGTCCTGCGTGGGACGGATCTGACACGCCAGGGGCACGTGGTCGTGGCTGGCATCGCGGCGCACTCCGCGGGACGTGAAGCCGTTCCTCCCGCCTTCGAGTGCCTCGTCGAGCCGATCTCGACGGACACGCTGACGCGGCTGATGAAGGATGCCGTATCGCGCTCGCCGTCGCGGGAGATTCCCGCCGGCGACGGCTTCGGCGGCATGATCGGCAGGACGATGCGCATGCAGGCGCTGTTCGAGGCCATCCGCCGCGTCGCGCCGCTGGAAGTCGGCGTGCTGGTGAACGGCGAGAGCGGCACCGGCAAGGAACTGGTCGCGCAGGCATTGCACAAGCTGAGTGGCCGCAACGGCGAATTCGTCGCCGTGAATTGCGGTGCAATTTCTGCTGAACTGTTGAGCAGCCACTTGTTTGGCCACGAGCGCGGTTCCTTCACCGGCGCGACGCAATTGCACGCCGGCTATTTCGAGCAGGCCCGAGGCGGCACCGTCTTCCTCGACGAAATCACCGAGATGCCACCTGCCATGCAGGTCTACCTGCTGCGGGTCATCGAGACCCACAGCCTTACCCGCGTGGGCGGCTCACGCGAAATTCCGGTCGATGTGCGGGTGATCGCCGCTTCCAACCGCGACCTGCAACACGCCGTTGCGGCTGGCGACTTGCGTTCCGATCTCTATTTCCGGCTGCTGGAGTTCCCCTTGGTGATTCCGCCCCTGCGTGAACGCCGCGAGGATATCCCGCTGCTGGCGCAGCACTTCCTCAGTCGATTGAATGCCCGACACGGAACCAGCAAGCACTTCGCCACGGATGCCATGCGCCGCCTGATGGCGTCTTCATGGCCCGGCAACGTGCGCGAGCTGCTGCACACGGTCAGGCGCCAATACATCGTTGCCGACGATGCCGGCGAAGTCGAGATCGGGGAAGCGGCCGGGCCGACGTTGCGCCGACGGGCATCGGATCTCGAACAGCCGGAGCGCCGGAAAGGCGCCGCACCGGCGGCAGCCGTGCCGTCGCTCGAGTCGGGTGACACGATACGTTTCCGCGTCGGCACGACGTTCGAGGAGATCGAACGCCAGGTGCTTTTGAAGACACTGGCCCATGTCGGCAACGACAAGCGCGAGGCGGCACGCGTTCTCGGTGTCTCGCTCAAGACGATCTACAACAAGCTGCTGCGCTATCGCTCACAGGGCCTGATCGCGCAAGAGGTACTCGACGAGTTCCCCGACGATCGCGGGCGAGCGGCTTGAGTCATCCTGGGGCGGAACCGTCGAATCGATTTTCGTCAGAACGTGGTGGGCAGCCGGACCGTGAGCGTGACGTCCGGCGTGTCGCGGGTGACACCGACGCCCAGCGTAACGTTCAGCGTGTGATGGTCATTGAGCTTGTAGGACCCGCCGATCAGCAGGCTGCCGAGGACGGTGCGCGTCGAGCCCGCAAGGGTCTGGCCGTTCGCGGTGGTCGTGCCGACCAGGCTCTGATCGTAGCCGAAGCTGATCAGCGCCCGGTCGTTCAGCGCGAGACCCATGCCCACGCTGGCATCGAAGACGTCGCCCACGTGGACATTCCCCAGCGGCTCCTGCGCACCGTTCACCAGGGTGAGGCTTACGTTGTCACGCGGAAAGTTGTGGAGGTAACTGACATTGCCGAAAAACACCACGGGATCGGAGGGGAACAACCATGTCAGGCCGGGTTGCAGCGAATAGAACCCCGATCCCGTCGGAATCTGCAGCGGCAATCCGGTGCCCGTCGTGTTGTTCGGAAGGCAGGTCTGCACACAATCGGTGGCCACCTCGAACGGGTCGGTGCCGGTGCGCGACTTGAAACGCAACCAGCCCACGTAATACGGCTGGTCCGCGCCACCGTTGTTGAACTGGTAGCGCAGCGTGGATTCCACGTCGCCGAGCCCCTTGCCACGGGTCGTGAATACCTGGTTGATCGCGCTGCCGGTCAGTATCTCGCGACCGGTCGTGTCGGTGTACCCATCGACATACGGCACCCGCACCTCGATTTCCATCCGGTTGGTGATGCCGTAGCGCGCGGTCAATTCGGCCACTTGGGTGGTGCTCCTGATCTGTTGCACGTCGATCAAGCCAATCAGTAGCGCCGGGATGATCGTGTAGCCGACCAGCGCCACCCGGTCGGTCGACGAATAGCCGAACTGATATGAAGGTTCCAGCACGAACTTGCCGCGTGGAGTCAGCACGCCGGGCTGGTCGAAGATGGGTGCGACGCTGGGCGGCCGGTTGTCGCTGGCTGGCGCGGTCCCGACCGGCTGTTGCGCGGCCTGGGCCTGTGTGTCGGGCGCCGTACTGTCGGGGCCCGGCATCGGCTGCGTGGCGGGTCCATCGGCCGCGCGCGCGGTGCCGGCACGTTGTACGTCGAGCGCCGTGGAGTCGAGGGACTTGCGCAGGCCCAAGTACTGGTTTTCCTGCGCCGCAAGCTCGTTCTGCAGCGCCTCGATGCGCCGTTGCTGCTGTTCGATCAGGCGCTTCTGCACCTCGAGTTCCCGGCGCAGGGCGCGAAACTGCGCTGCTTCCGCGGCAAGCCGTATGCGTAGCGCGGCTGGCAGTGGGTGTCCCGCGTGCGGCTGCGCCACGGTGTCGCCGGACGCTGCCGCCGTGCCGCCGGATTGCGCACCGTTCCCCGCGGTCACCCGTGCGGCCAGCAGCAATCCCGCGCAAGCGACGATGCAGGTCCTCGGCCATTGGCGTTTGCACGTTGGTTTCCGCATCGCGGTCGCTTCGCCTGTGCCTAGGGTTGCGCAGACCCGCGCCTGCGGATCACTGTCCGCGGGAATTGACCAGCGCCTGCTGCAGGGTGTTGCCGATGTTCAACGAACTGAACTGCGCAAGATTCCTCACCGTCGTGTCGAGCGTGGTCAGCGCCCGGATCTGCTGACCATCCAGGCTGTTCTGGATGATCAGCGCGCCCGTCGCCTGATTGAACGAGGCGGGATCGGCGAAATTGCCGGGGCCATTGCGGATCACGGTGACGTCGTTGGCGAGCGCGGCGAGCGCGTTGGCCTGCGCGCCATCGATCTGCGCGAGGTTCGGAATGTTGACGCTGATGCTCGCAACGAGGTTGCCGTTGACATAGACGGCCCTGGTGATTCCAAACGATGCCACCAGGCCGTTGCCCAGGTCGAAGCCGCCGCGGACAGCGGCGAGCCGGCTGTCGCCAACCGGTGCCGTCCCGAAGGGTGCGCTGGCGGTCCGCACGGCCGTCAGCGCGACCGGCTGCCCTGCCTGCGCCCCGCCGGCGGCCATCGCCGCGGCGCCCAACGTGAAAATCCATGTTCGACTGGCGCGCATGGCCCGTTCCGGCTCAGAACCCGTCCGTACCGCTCTTGGGCATGACGATGTTGTATAGATCGCTGTGGTCGATGCCGGCGGCGAGCCAAGCCATCGGTGCCGCGCGCCAGTCGTCACGGCTGTTGAAGATCGCAAGGTTGCGCCGGTTGTGGATCACGAACAGCAGGTGATTGGTCCACAAGTTCGCGAACTGCGATTCAGGAATCGAGCGCGTGCCCTTCGCGGGATCACCGACCAGCACGCGCCCGGCCAGCATGCCCTTGATCACCACGAAATGGTGGTAGCCGTGTTCCGTGATCAGCACGATGGCGGGCAGGCGCGCTTGCGCGAGCTGGCTCAGCGGCGCGATGAAGCCATCCGCATCGAAGCCACGCGCGGCCAGGAACCGCTTGATGTCCAGCAGTGAGAAACCTTCCTTGCTGATCTTCACGCGATCGCCATCAGCGAACATCGCGGCGAACGCGGTCTGCTCGCTGGTCGGCACGTCGTACTGGTACGTGAGCAGCGTCGCGACTGCCGCCGAGCCACAACTGAAGTCGTATTTCTGGTGGATGGTGTTGCGGAAACGCAGCTCTTGCAGCGTGGCGACGTGCACGCGGTAGTCGCCGCCGGCGACGCCCGTGAGCTGCGCGGTTCCCGCGTGCACGCACAGCGGCGCCAGCACCATCAGCCACGTCGCCGACAGCCATCGCCATTTCATGGCTGCACCTGCACGTTGACGACGGTCGCGTTCTGGATCAGCACGCTGTTGCCGCTGTTCTGGATCACCATCGGCAGGCCGGCGGCATTGCCGAACGCGCCGCCGCCGATCCAGTTCATGCCGGTGCTGACGTTCGCCGTAGAGGTGTTCGACACGCTGCCGTTGATGCTGATGCTCTCGCTGACGTTGGTGCCGCCGCTGAGGTGCGCGAGCGCGGCGGGATCAACGCTGCGCCCGAGGCCGGGAATCACCTTGCCTGCAGGCAGCGCGCTTCGGGAGGGCGCCACCATCGCGCGTGGCGAGGCTGGCGGTGCTGCCTGGATCGCACCCAGGCAGCCCGCACCCACCAGTGCGAACGCGTAGCCGATCTGCTTGCGAGTGGAACGCATGACCCTCTCCTCCGCCGCGCCAAGGCGCAGACTCGCCCATTGCCCGCGGCGCGGAACGTCCTGTCCGCGCCGCGGGACACATCGGCCTGACTCAGTGACTGACGGTCAGGTTGGCCTGCACCGTCACGCCCTGCTGGATCAGCGACGCGGCGCCGCTGTTCTGCGCCATCGTCGTGATGCCGGCTGCGGAGACCGCCGTGCCGTTCATGCTGTTGGACATGTCGAACGTACCGGCGTTGACGCTGTTGGACCCGCCAGCGCCGCCCGCACCGCCGGCTCCGGCGGTTGCATCGCCGCCCATGCCGTTGCCGCCCGCGCCGGCAGCACCACCCGCGCCACCCGTCGAGGACGAACCGCCGCCCGCACCGCCAGCGCCCGAAGAGCCGGTGGAACTGGCCATCGAGCCACCGCCGGCGCCGCTGCCGCCCGCGCCGCTGCTGCCACCGCTGCCGCCGGAACCGGAAGCCGATCCACCTGCGCCGCCGGTGCCGCTGCCAGCCGTCGAGGTAAGCGACGTCGCACCACCGGTGTTCGATCCGCCGGCGCCGCCCGCGCCGCCCGCACCGGCCGCGCTCGTCGCGGTACCGCCC
>JBOHYX010000048.1:0-11737 GCA_050738115.1 Rhodanobacteraceae bacterium | reverse complement strand
GCACCTGGACCTTCCGAAGAGCCTGGAAGGCTATTACCAGGAAACCGGCCGCGCCGGCCGCGACGGGCTCCCCGCGGACGCCTGGATGGCCTACGGCATGAGCGACCTGGTGATGCAAAGCCAGTTCATCACGCGCTCCGAGGCGAGCCCCGAGCGCAAACGGATCGAGCGCGCGAAGCTCGATGCGCTGGTCGGTTACGCCGAGACGGTTGCGTGCCGGCGCCAGCGCCTGCTCGCCTATTTCGGCGAGACGCGCGAAGCGCCGTGCGGCAACTGCGACAATTGCATCGATCCGCCGCACACCTGGGATGCCACCGAAGCCGCGCGCAAGGCGCTGTCGTGCGTGTATCGCACCGGCCAGCGCTTCGGCGTGGGCTACTTGCTGGACGTCCTGACCGGCGGCGACAACGAGCGTATCCGCGCCCGCGGCCACGAGCGCCTCGGCGTGTTCGGCATCGGCACCGAGCTGGATCCGCACCAGTGGCGCGGCGTGTTCCGGCAGCTCGTCGCGGGCGGCCTGCTTGAAGCGGACGACGAAGGCTACGGTACGCTGCATCTGGCCGCGGCGGCGCACCCCGTGCTGCGTGGCACCGCGAAACTGCCGCTGCGCCACGTCGCCGATCGCGCCGAGCGCACGGCCACGCGTCGGGCACAGCGCGGCGAACGCAAGCGCGGCAGCCTGGACATCGCGCCGCACGAAGAATCCTTGTGGACGGCGCTTCGCAGCGTTCGCACGCAGCTTGCGCGCGAGCAGGGCGTACCGGCTTACGTCATCTTCCACGACGCCACGCTGCTCGCGATGCTGCGCGAGCGGCCGGCGACGCGCGCAGCGCTCGCCGCCATCAGCGGTGTCGGCGAGCGCAAGCTCGCGCGTTATGGCGATGCGTTCCTCGCGGTCCTGACCCATTCCGCGATCGCCGCGGATGCCACGTCGCCGCAGGTCATCACGAACGTGCAAGATTGAACCGGGCGCGACCGCTTGCGCGAGTCCGAGGACCTTCAGCCGCGCGCGTATCCCGCGAAACGCACCCCCTCGCCTTCAGCCCGCCTCCGCGCGCACGGGTGCCGGCGCGTGCAAGGGATAGCGACCGTCAGGCGTGGCGACCGTGAAGCCGCGTTCCCGGAAGACCCGCGCGGCCGCCCTTCCGCTGTAGTGGTACAGGAGGAGGCGTTGCCGCAGCTCGGCCGGATACTCGCGCTCCAGATCCTCGACGCCGGTATGCGAGGGATTGCCCGCCAGGGTGCAGTCGTGCGCAATCAGCGTGTCTTCATCGCACATCGCCGAGAGCATCTCGGGAATGGGGCGGGTATCGCCGGTCCACGCAAAGCAACCGCGCAACACGATCCCGAATGACGTGCCCGGTACGTGATGCCGGGTCGCGAACACGTCGAACCACCAGTCGTCCAGCCAGAAGCCGCGCGAGAGCGCGACCAGCCGGAATGCTTCCCAGAAATTCGCGCCGCCCTCGGCCACGGCGTTCGGATAATCGGCAACGCGCGCCTGCAGGATCGGCACGAGGTTGGCGTGCATGAACAATTTGACGCGGCCGCGCTGCGCGGGATCGAACCACGCGGCGTGGAACAGACGTTCCAGCCCCGCGACATGATCCATGTGCGCGTGCGTGATGAACACCGCCGGCGGCAGCGCACCGTACACGCGCAGGTAATGCTCGAGCGTGCCGGGCCCGCAGTCGATCAGCAGCATCGGCGCGCCATCGCGTTCCAGTACGGCGCCCGACGCGCCAAGATCGACTGCGTGCGCCGCGCCGGTGCCAAGCACGTGCAGCGACCAAACGTCGCCGTTCCGTGCACACGCCGCCGCGCGCAGGTTTTTCCCGACTGCCCCGGTCTTCATCCGCCGATTCCAGAAGCGCGCCCGTAGCCCCGCATCAGGGGCGACCAGATTTCGCGGTCCAGCGCTGCCTCGTCATGATCGCACGCACCCACTTTCAGCAACGATCGCTTGAGTCGTGCGAGGTTGGCGAGTTTCCACGCGGTGCCCGTGGCGCGGATTTCGCCACGATCGAAATCGACGAGCCACAGCGCGTCCCCCGCAACGAGGATGTTGTACGCATTGAGGTCGGCGTGATCGACGCCCGCCGCATGGAAACGCCCGACGAGGGCACCCACCCGCTCCGCAAGCCCGGCATCCAGGTGTCGCGCCACGATGATCTGCGCCAATGTCCGCGCATCGTCGATCGCACGCGTGATGAGATCGGCCGTATACCAGACGCCGCGCCGCCGGCAACGGGCTGCAACCGGCGCCGGCACCGGAAGGCCGCGCTCGGACAGTTCGGACAGCAGCCGGAACTCGGCGAACCCGCGACTGCGGTTGCGCCCCGTCCACAGGTAGCGATCGCCGAGCAGCGGCGTCATCCAGCCCCCGCGTCGGTAATGGCGCAGCACGCATGGGCCGGCCGGGGTGTCCAGGAACGCCACGCCGCCGCGCCCGCCGCCCGCGTTCCGGAAACCGCCCTGCGCATGCCACCAGGAGCGATCGAACCAGGCCGGGGTCGGCGACTCGGGCAGGTCGGCATCGAACACCATGGCCTCGCCGGCGGATGCGACAATGCGCGGCACCACCGCGCGGTGCCCTGCATCTGAATTCGTCGGCGCCTTCACCCTGCAAGTCTATCAAGCGCGATGCCCGAACCCCCCGAATCCCTGTGTCTGCTGCGCACTTCGGCCCTTGGCGACGTCACCCACGTCGTCCCGCTCGTCCGTACGCTGCAGACGGCGTGGCCGGCCGCCCGGCTCACCTGGATCATCGGCAAGCTGGAGTCGAGGCTGGTCGGCGACATCGCGGGGGTCGACTTCGTGGTGTTCGACAAGGCCGCGGGCCTCGCCGGGTACCGCCGGGTGCGACGCGCACTCGCCGGGCGCACGTTCGATGCATTGCTGCACATGCAGGTTGCACTGCGCGCCAATCTCCTGAGCCTGGCCGTCCACGCACGCCGACGGATCGGCTATGACCGCGCACGCGCAAAGGACCTGCACGGCTTGTTCGTGCGCGAACACATCCCGGCGCGAACGGGCGAACACGTGCTGGACGCGATGGGCAGCTTCATCGAGCCGCTCGGCCTGAAGCAGACACAAGTCCGCTGGGACATCCCGATTCCCGTTGACGCGGCGGCCTGGGCGCAAGCGCAATGGCCCGACGACGGGCAGGCAACGCTCGTGATCGGCGCCGCGTCCAGTCACGCGCTCCGCGTGTGGCCACCCGAGCGTTACGCTGCCGTTGCCGACCACGCCGCGCAAGCGCTGCACATGCGCACGGTGCTGACCGGCGGGCCAGGGGCCGCCGAACGGGCGCTGGGCGACGCGATCCTCACGCGGATGCAAACGCGCCCACTTGACCTGATCGGACGCGACACCTTGAAAGGCGCGCTGGCGTTGTACCGGCGCGCCACGCTCGTGCTCACGCCGGATGCGGGCCCGATGCACATGGCGAATGTGGTCGGCGCCCGCGTGCTGGGCCTGCACGCGGCCAGCAATCCGGCGCGCTCGGGCCCGTATTCCGACCGGCGTTGGTGCGTCGACCGCTACGATGATGCGGCGCGGCGCTTCCTGCACAGGCCCGCCTCCGAAATTCCGTGGGGCACCAAGATCGAATACCCGGGCGTGATGGAACTCGTCACGGTCGACGACGTGATCGAAAAGCTCGAGGCGGCGCTACGCTCGGGGTAGGAGCGCGCCTTGCGCGCGACGGGGTGTTACGCGTTGCTGCGCCGGTCGCCGGCAAGGCCGGCTCCTACACCAGCGTTGGATGTGTGGGGTTTTGGTAGGAGCGCGCCGGGCGGCTCCTACACGGCCGTACCGTAGTCTTGGTAGGACTTCTCTTCGACCAGCCGCGAGCCCAGCTTCAGGTTGATCGCGCGCTTGACAGCCGCGCGCCGGTCGTTGGTCTGGTACACCGCACGCGCGAGTTCGATGAAACGCGCGTCGAACGCGCGGTTGCGTTCCTTCAGCCGGATCGCGTCCTCGATGTCCCACAGTGACTCGTTGATGCGCTTCAGCTCCGCCCGTTCCGCCGCAATGTCGGTGTGCGCCGCCGGATCGTCCGCCCACAGGCCACCCAGCAACTGCAATTCGTCGCGCACGTTGGCAAGCTTGCCGGGATCGCGCATGCGCTCGGACTTGATCTCGAGAATCGTGATCTTGTCGATCAATTCGCCATGGGAAACGGGCACTGCAATCACGCTCATATCGCAACCACTCAGGAACGTTACGCGCAGCCTAACGTGACCACGCGCTTGCCACATCCGGGCCTTGCATTTCGCGCGGCTTTCCCCACAGTGAAGAGGTGGTGCTCGATGCAGCACGTCGATCTCTGGAGCACAGCGATGAAAATCCTGATGGTACTGACCTCGCACGGTCAGCTTGGCGAAACGGGCAAGGCCACCGGCCTCTGGATGGAGGAGCTTGCAGCGCCCTACTACGTGTTCAAGGATGCCGGGGCGGACCTGACGCTGGCCTCGCCGGCCGGCGGCCAGCCCCCGGTCGATCCCGGTAGCGAGCAGCCCGAAAGCGAAACCGAATCCACCCGCCGCTTCCGCGCCGACGCTGCAGCGGTGCAGGCCCTGGCGCGGACGGAGAAGCTGGCCGACGTCGATCCTTCGAACTACGACGCGGTGTTCTATGCAGGCGGCCACGGCCCGCTTTGGGACCTGGTCGACAACGACGATTCGCTGCGGATCATCGAGGTGCTGTACGCGCAGGGCAAGCCGGTCGCGGCCGTGTGCCACGGCACCGCCGCGCTGCGGGACGCGCGCGGGCCATTCGGCCTGCCGCTGCTGCGCGGCAAGGCGGTCACCGGCTTTTCCGATTCCGAAGAACGCGCCGCGGGTCTCGCCGAGGTGGTGCCGTTCGCGGTCGAAGGCATGTTGAAGGAATCCGGCGGCATCTACTCGAGCGCCGCCGACTGGCAGGCCCACGTCGTCACGTCCGGCAACCTCATCACCGGCCAGAACCCTGCGTCGTCGGCCGGCGCCGCCGAAGCGGCTTTGCTGCAGTTGCAGGAACGACAAGCACAAGCCGCGTAGGCGCGATCGCGCGAAATCGCTCGACCGGCGGGCGCCCGCGCGATCCCGATCAATCTGAATCGCGGTGGGTCAGGTCGACCGTCGGTACCGCAAGCAGGCGCTCTGCCAGTCGCAGGACGCCGCGCTGGATCAACAAGAGCGCATCGCGGAAATCGCCGGGCGTACCGTTGTACGGGTCGGGCACGTCGCCCGAGTCACCGGCTTCGGCCTGCGCGAGGCCCGCTGCCACCAGAAACCGTTCGGGCGGTGGAATGCCGTGGGGAACGCGCCGGCGCAATTCCGAGAGCGTCGCACGATCCACCGCCAGCACCGTGGCAAAACGCGCAAAATCCTCGTCCTCGAACTGGCGCGCACGATGGGCCGACAGATCGTAGCCGGCGTCGCGCGCCGCCGCCACGGCACGCGGATCGGCGCCCTGCCCCACGTGCCAGTCACCCAGGCCGCGCGATGCGACCGGTCGGCGCAGGCCCCGTTTTTCGAACTCGGCGCGTGCCACCCATTCGGCCGTCGGCGATCGACAGATGTTGCCAAGGCATACGAACAACACACCGGGCGGCGGCTGGGTCATGGTGGGGTCATTCCTCCTGCAAGCATGCGTTCCGCCCGCGCCAGATCCGCTTCGGTATCCACTCCCGGGGGAAACGGCTCGGGCGCGAGCCTCACCGCAATGGTGTAGCCGTGTTCGAGCGCGCGCAACTGTTCAAGTGATTCGGCGCGTTCCAGGGGCGTGGGCTGCAAGGTCGTG
This sequence comes from Rhodanobacteraceae bacterium, assembly GCA_050738115.1. Lineage (GTDB taxonomy): Bacteria > Pseudomonadota > Gammaproteobacteria > Xanthomonadales > Rhodanobacteraceae > 66-474. The sequence goes on along the minus strand of JBOHYX010000048.1, from coordinate 5,950 downwards.
AAAGTCCCGAGGAAGCCCGCGCGGCAGGCGTAGATTCCGATGTGCCGCAGCACCGGCACGTGCCTCGGCATCGCCGCGGCGTCGCGCGCAAGCGCATCGCGCGCCCAGGGAACCGGCGCGCGCGAGAAGTACAGCGCCCGCCCGCGCCGATCGCACACCACCTTGACGCAATTGGGATCGAACCAACGTTCGGCGGTCTCGACCGGCGTCGCGAGCGTCGCCATGTCGGCGTCATCGTCCAGCAGCGCGTCGACGACGGCCCGGATCCCCGCGATCGGCGCAAACGGCTCGTCGCCCTGCAGGTTCACCACGACCGCGTCCGCGGGCCACCCGAGCGTCGCCGCGCATTCGGCCAAGCGGTCGCTGCCGCTCGCGTGGTCGGCACGCGTCATGCAGACCTCCACGCCACTGGCGACGACCGCCTCGGCAATGCGGGCGTCATCGGTCGCGACCACCACCCGTACCGCGCCGGCGGCGCGCGCCCGGCGCACCACGTGCACGACCAGCGGTTCCCCCGCGAGCAGGCGCAGCGGCTTGCCGGGCAACCGGGTGGACCCGTAGCGGGCCGGGATTGCGACGATAAAGCTCGGCGCAGTGTTCACGCGGCGTCCGGAGGCCGCGGACGCCGCACCCGCTCGCCACCACCGTTCGGACAAACGCGTTGCAGCGCCTGCGCACCGTCCGTGCAAAACGTGCACTCCTCGGCGCAAATCCACGCTGCAGTGTTCGCCGACAGGGGAGCCCGACACCGCTCGCATGTCTTGCGCATTTCGAGTGTCATGCTCCGCACTCCGTTTCGGCCGCCTCGGCCTGGTCGTCGGGGCCAAGGGTAACCCGAACACACGCGGGACCCAGCGGTTCGGCACCCTCGAAACGCCAGACATCCGAGGTGGCGCGCGTCGTCCAGTCGAACGCAAGCGACGGCAAGAGCACTTCCGCCCTCGTCGCGCCGACGGGAAAACCGCGGGGCAGGAGCAGCGCCAGTTTTTTCGATCCGGCCTGGCCCGGCAGTTCCACCGCGCGCTGCGGAACCGCCGCGCCATGGGCATCCGTGAGCACGTGCACCCCGGCCGCACGCGTCACGCGGTGCAACAGCTCGATGCCCAGCCAGGCGTACTCGCCATCCAGCCTGAGCCATCGGATCACGCCCACCATCCAGTCACGCTCGTACGGTTCATCGCCTGTCGGGGCCACCGCGACCACCTCGCCTATCCGGAGCCGCGCGGTGCCCGACGCCTGAACCCGCAGCCGATACCCGCCTTCGCCCTGGTTGCGCACCTCGGCCCGAAGCGTAGGGGGCGCCTCGGCAGCGGCTGGCCACGCATCGAGCACGTGCGGAGCGGCGTCACCCGTTTCCGCGTGGCCGCGCGCCATGAACGTCGCGAAATCGACGTCACCCGCCAAGGCATAGTGCACCGCGGGCATGCCGACCGCGAGCTCGAGCGTGTGGCTTGCGGGGAGCCGCGCACAACTGCGCGCAACGGAAATCCAGCCAATCGTGAGGCGGCGCAGGAACGCGGCACTGGTCGCGACGATGCTGCCGTCGGGATGCGTCAGATGGATGACCGCGCCGGGCGGGCCCGCCTGCGCGATCAGCGCGTCGAGGGCGCGCAGCACCGGTTGCACGCTCAGCACCAGCGTGTCGACGGCACCGACCACGCGTTCCGAGGCGACACACCCGGGTCCGGCGTCCACTTCGGTATCCACCCGCACACCCGCGGCATTTGAATCCGCCAGGACACACAACCCGGCCACGCAACCGATGATCAGCCAGGCCTCGTCGAGTTCGCCCGCGGAAAACCGGTATGGATTGCCCATTCCGAGCAACAATGCCTCCGCGTAGGCATCGCGCGCCGATGCGCGGCTACCGCCGGAAGCGGGACTGCTGGGCTCGTCTGCGATCCCGAACCCGGCCGCCACCGCATACAGGGTGTGGACGAGGCGCCAGGCACCGGGCGGTGGCGCGCGGTATTGGCGGTACGCCCAGAGCAGGACCCGGCTCGCGTGGACCAGCCCGTGGGCGCACACCGCCGCGGCTGCCCTGCGTCGATACCGCGACAGTCCACCGACCGGCGCGCACAACTCGTGCAAAGCGAGCGCATCGTTCCATGCCAGCTTCCACTCGAGCTGTTGCGCCAGCGCCGCGCGCTCGGCCGCGGCCGTCTGCAGCGGGTGGCGCTCGGCGGCCAAGGCGTCGCATGTGCCGCTGCACAGGGCGTCGATCGGCGCGTCCAGATGCGCGAGGGCAGCGATGCGCTCTCCGCTCCGCAGCGTGGTGGCCAGCAGTCCGTCCAGGAGCTGCTCCACCTCGCGCAGGGCCTGCACCGGGTTCGCCAGCGGCAGCCCCGCGGCGGCCTGGAGCACGGACCTTTCGTTCATGCGGCGCGACTGCACCGGTGGCAGTCGCGCCGACAGGTCCGTTGCCAGGCGTTGATACGCATCCATCCGGCTGATACCCCCTTGAAATCCGGATCGAGCCATCCAGCGGCGCATTTTAGCCTTGATCCGTCCCCACCGCGCGCCGAACATGGTCGCATGGAAACCCGAACGCACGACACGCAGCAGCCGCGTGACCACCGTTTCCGAATGCTGGCCGAACAGGCGCTGACGCGTGCCGCTGGGGCGCCGCTGTCGGCAGGCAACCACGTGGAACTGTTGATCGACGGGCGCGCGAATTTCGATGCATGGCTCGACGCGATCGCAAGTGCCAAGCGCAACGTACTGTTCGGCAATTACATCTTCCGGAACGACGCACTCGGTCGCCAGTTCGTCGCGACGCTGGCCGAGCGCGCGAGGGAGGGCGTACGCGTCTGCGTGTTGCGCGACTGGCTTGGTTGCCTGGGCCATTCGCGCCGACGTTTCTGGCAGCCGCTGCGGGCCGCCGGCGGCGACGTGCGCACATTCAATCCCTTCGATCCCCTGAGTCCGTTTGGCTGGATCAACCGCGACCATCGCAAGCTGCTTGTCGTGGACGGCACCCTCGGGTTCGTGTCCGGCGTCTGCGTGAGCGCGGCGTGGCTGGGCAACCCGGCGCGCGGCAAGGCGCCGTGGCGCGACACCGGTATCGCCATGCGCGGCCCCGCGGTCGCCGACCTCGAGCAGGCGTTTGCCGAAACCTGGTCAACCCTCGGGCCACCGCTGCCGGCGGACGGCCGCGCCAACGCAGCCGCGATTCCCCCGGCGGGCGATGTCGCACTGCGGGTAATCGCGACCCAGCCCGCGAGCACCGGCACCTATCGGATGGATCAGCTCGTCGCCGCGCTGGCGCGCAAGCGGCTGTGGCTGACCGATGCCTATTTCATCGGCGTCCCGAGCTACCTCAGTGCGTTGACCAACGCTGCCCGCGACGGCGTCGACGTACGCCTGCTGGTTCCCGGCGCGTCCGATATTCCCGCCGTCGCCGCGGTGTCGCGTACCGGCTACCGCGCGCTGCTGGAAGCCGGGATCCGCATCTACGAATGGAAAGGCACGATGCTGCACGCGAAAACCGCCGTGGCGGACGAGCGCTGGGCGCGGGTCGGCTCGACCAACCTCAACATCGCAAGCTGGATGGGCAACTGCGAAATCGACGTCGCGATCGAAAACGCGGCGTGCGTGCGCCAGCTCGCGGACCAGTATCAACGTGACCTCGAGAACGCCACCGAAATCGTGCTGTCGCGGCGTCGCGCGCGCCCCGCGACACCGCCACCCCACCACGGCTTGCGCGGTCACGGCAGCGCGGGACGCAGCGCGGTCGGTGCGATGCGCGTGGCAACCACGCTCGGCGCCGCGCTGGGCAACCGGCGCGTGCTCAGCGACACCGAGACCCGGCCGCTGCTGGGCGGCGCGGTGCTGTTGCTGGTCGTTGCGGGGGTCGGCGCGTGGTGGCCACGCGTGCTGGCCTGGCCGCTCGCGGCGATCGCACTGTGGATTGCGGTAAGCCTCGCGGTACGCTGGACGCGCATGCAACGGCACCGGCGGCAGGCTGTCCCGCAGCCGCCGCGCAAGCGCCCCAACCCGCGCACGCCAGCACATCCCGACGATGGCCATTGAATCCGCCCCCGCCGACCCGCGCCGGGTCCTGACGCCCTCCGCGCTGAACCGCCTCGTGCGTGAGTTGATCGAAGGCGCGCTGCCGATGATCTGGATCGAGGGCGAAATCAGCAGCTTCACGCGCGCCGCGTCGGGCCATTGGTACTTCTGCCTCAAGGACGCCGCCGCCGAGGTGCGCTGCGCGATGTTCGCACGCAGCAACGCAGGGATCCGGTTCCGGCCCGCGAATGGCACCCGCGTGTTGGCGCGCGCGCGGGTCAGCCTGTACGAGCCGCGCGGCACCTACCAGTTGATCGTCGAGCAGATGGAGGACGCCGGCGAAGGCGCCCTGCGGCGCGCCTTCGAGCAGTTGAAGGCCAAGCTCCAGGCGGACGGCTTGTTCGACGCCGCGCGCAAGCGGGCGCTGCCCGCGTTCCCGCGCCGGATCGGCGTCATCACGTCGGCGAGCGGCGCCGCGATCCGCGACGTGCTGTCGGTGGCGCGCCGGCGTTTCGCGCTGACCGCGCTGGAGGTGCTGCCGGTGCTCGTCCAGGGCATCGAAGCGCCCACGCAGATTGCGGCGATGCTGCGCAAGGCAGCGCGCAGCGGGCGTTACGACGTGCTGCTGGTGACGCGCGGCGGCGGCTCGCTGGAAGACCTTGCGGCATTCAACGACGAAGGCGTGGCGCGCGCGATCGCGGCGAGCACGGTCCCCGTGGTATCGGCCGTGGGGCACGAGATCGACTTCTCGATCAGCGACTTCGTCGCCGACCTGCGCGCCCCGACGCCGTCGGCGGCAGCAGAGCTGATGTTGCCCGACGGTGACGCGTTGCTGCGCGGTCTGGTCCAGACGCGCGCGCGCGCGCAATTCGCGTGGAACCGCCGCGCGCAAGGCGCGATGCAGCGGTTGGACCAGCTCGCGGCACGCCTCACCGCGCAGCACCCGCGGCAACGCCTCTCGACGGGACGCGAGCGGATGCTGGCGCTGTTCGACCGGCTGGGCCGCGCGCGTGCGCAGCGACGCGAACGTGCCGACGCGCGCCTGGCGCACATCCGGATACGGCTGCTGGCCCGGCATCCGCGGGCACGGCTCGAACAACTCGGGGAGCACGTTTCGAGGCTCGAGGGGCGGCTCGCGACGGCGTGGCAGCGCGACATCGGGCAACGACGCCAGCACCTCGCGGAACTCGCACGGGCCCTGCACGCGGTGAGCCCGCTCGACGTCCTCCAGCGCGGCTACGCGATCGTCTTCGACGAGGCCGGCAAGGTGCTGCGCTCGGCCCGCGGCGTCACGCCCGGCGCGCGGCTGCGGGCGCGCTTCGCGGATGGCGAGTTGCCGCTCCGCGTCGACGTTCCGGACGGCGCCGGCGGCAGACCCGGTTGACCCTATACGGATTCGATACGCAACGCGCGACACAATAAGGGACTGTGACATTGCAAGGACTAGCGACCATGCCCAAGGCAGCGAAACTCAAATCCCGTTATCCGTACTACCTCGCGAACGAGCCGGTACAGGCCAACACCGACCTTCCGGTGCTCGACAAATATTCCGGCAAGATCGCAACGCGCGTCGCGCTGGCCGACGCCAGGGCGATCGATGCTGCGATCGGCGCCGCGGCCGAGGCGGCCGCGCCGATGGCGGCGTTGAAACCCTGGCAGCGCCGCGCGGTGCTCGAGCACTGCGTGGCCAGCCTGTCCAGGCACAAGGACGACCTTGCCTACGCGCTGTGCGTGGAAGCCGGCAAGCCCATCAAGGATTCGCAGGGCGAAGCCGAGCGTCTGATCGACACCTTCCGCATCGCCGCCGACGAGTCCACGCGCATCGACGGCGAGATCGTGAACCTCGAGATTTCCGAACGCACGCGCGGCTACCGCGGCTTCGTCAAGCGCGTCCCGCTCGGGCCGTGCTCCTTCATCACGCCGTTCAACTTCCCCCTGA
>JBOHYX010000047.1:0-11766 GCA_050738115.1 Rhodanobacteraceae bacterium | reverse complement strand
TGGCTGCAGAACAATTTCAGCGACGGCCGGCCGTTCTGGACGGGTATCCAGCTCGACGAAGCCGCGCTTCCGGTGCTGCTGGCGGCAAAACTCGATGAGGTGGGCGAGCTCGGCGCGATGCGGCCGGAAGCGGTGCGCATGGCGCACGCGGCGCTGTCATTCGTGGCGCGCACCGGGCCGTTCAGTCCACAAGATCGCTGGGAAGAAAACGCGGGCGCCAGTCCGTTCACGATCGCCACGGCGATCGCGGCGCTGGTCGCGGGCGTGACGCACGCGTTCGTCGAGGGCGCCGACCGTGACTATGCCTTGTCGCTGGCGGACGACTGGAACTCGCGCATCGAGGGATGGGTGTACGCCACGGGTACGGATCTCGACCGCAAATATGGCACGCGCGGCCACTATGTGCGCATCACGCCGCCATGCGAAATCGCGGAGCGCGGGCGCGTGGTCCTCAAGAATCGGGCAGGGGAGAGCCTACCCACGCGCGATCTGCTGGGGATGGAGTTTCTTTATCTGGTCCGGCTGGGATTGCGTGCGGCGGACGACCCGCGGATCCGCGACACCGTCAAGCTCGTCGATGCGTTGCTGTGCGAGGACCTTCCGACCGGCAGCTTCTACCGACGCTACAACGAGGACGGTTACGGCGAGCACGCCGACGGCCGGCCGTTCGACGGCACCGGCATCGGTCGGGCGTGGCCCCTGCTCGCGGGCGAGCGCGGCCATTACGCGGTCGACGCCGGCGAGGACCCGCTGCCCTACCTGCAGTCGATGCTGGATTGCACGAGCGCCGGGGGCATGATTCCGGAGCAGGTCTGGGACAGCGATCCGATTCCGGAACGCCACCTTGCGCCCGGCCAGCCGAGTGGCAGCGCGATGCCGCTGGTGTGGGCGCACGCCGAGTTCCTGAAGCTGGCGCTCGCGGTGACACGGCGCGCGCCAATCGAGCGCCTCAAGGCGGTCGCCGCACGCTATCGCCGGCCGCCGCGTGCCTCGTGCGTGCACTGGCGCGACACATCACCGTGCGCGCACCTGGGCGCGGGAGCGTTACTTTCGGTCGAAGCGACCGAGCCGTTCGTGTTGCACGTCGCTCACGATGGCTGGCAGCAGATCGCCGACATCGAAAGTTCGCCGGACGGCCTGGGCATGCACGGCGTGCAACTCGATCCGGCGAACCTCGGCGCGAAGCAGGCCATCGACTTCACGCGTCGCTTTTTGGGGCCGCGGGGTTGGGAGCACCGCGATTGGCACGTACAGGTCGAGGGCGGCGCTTCGCGATGAGAGCGGCACGCTGCCGCCGGAGCTACGGCCGCGTCTCGCCAGCGCCCGTTGCGCCGCCGCGCACGTCCTTTGCAGCCAGCAACCGTAACGCGAACTGTGCGTAGCCATCGGCGACCATGTCGGCCGTCAGCTTGTACGCTGGTGAGAACCAGTAGGCGACACGCAGGCCCATGCCGCCGATGGCCGCGACCGCCAGCCACGGATCGGGCACGTCGAAGACACCAGCATCGATGCCGCGTCGAATGATGTCCTGCAGCAGCTCTTCGGATTGTCGTCTCAGCATGAACGTGGCCGCTCCCACGGCCTCGCCCAGCACGTGCAGCTCTGAATTGGCGACCACGGCCAGCATCGGGTAGGCGGTGTGAAAGCCGACGTGCGCGCGGACGTACGCGACGACCTGGTCGGCCGGACGCGGACCACCGCGGAGTACGGCCGCCCGCACGCAGCGGAACTGTTCCTCGTGCCCGAGGCGGCACAACTCGGCCAGGATGTATTCCTTGGACGGATAGTGCGCATAAATCGTGGCCGGCTTGACGCCCGCCGCGGCGGCAACGTCGCGGACCGACGCCGCCGCGTAGCCGTGCTCGGCGAACAGCTTGAGCGCCGCCTCCAGCACGCGCGTCGATGTACCGGCCGCCGGTACCGTCGGCAGCAGGTGCGCAGTGGTGGCGGCAAGGCGACGGTTGGCGGACATGGCGTCAGAATGCGAACGATCGGTCGGTAGCGCGGTGATGCATTGACACGTTACTGTACCAGCGGTACAACAGCGCAGACAAACGTACGTTCGGCAAGTCGATCCGTTGGCCACGAGCATCGTTTCGACGTGTGGATCGACCGGGACGAACGTTGGCTGACGCGTTTCGCGGCATATGCGTGACCGTGACGGTCACGCCCGGACGTGTGTACGGATTCGCTGGCGCACCACCGTTGCATGGACGCGCTTCCCCCATGGAGTGACTCCAATGCGTTTCATCCAGGTAGCAGTCGTCGCCGCCCTCGCAGCGGCAGGCATGATCGCTCCGGCCTTCGGGGCCCCGGCCGCCACGGCGTCGACGGGCTCCGCGCCGATCGAGGTTGGCGTCATTTATTCGAAGACCGGGCCATTGTCGGCCTATGGTGAGGAGTACCGACAGGGCTTCGAAGCGGGTTTGGCGTACGTCAGCCACGGCACCGGCAAGATCGACGGCCACCCGATCAAGGTCAATTGGCAGGACGGTGCCGGCAACCCTGCGCAGGCGGTCTCGGAGGCCAAGACATTGATCGGGCAGGGCTATCGCATCCTCGCGGGCCCGACCGATTCCGGCGTCGCGCTGCAGGTCGCGGCGGTTGCCGGACAGAACAAGGTGCTGTTCATTTCCGGTCCGGCTGCCGCAGACGCGATCAGCGGCATCAACAAATACACGTTCCGCTCGGGGCGGCAGAGCTATCAGGACGTCAAGACTGCGGCTGCGATCATGGGCTCGGTGAAGGGCAAGCACATCCTCGTGTTTGCGCAAAACTATGCGTTTGGCCAGGCCAACGTGGCCGCAGTGAAATCCGTCCTTGGTGGTGAAGGGGCCGTGGTGACCAGCTTGCTGGTGCCGCTTTCCACCACCGACTTCACGCCGTTCGCGCTGAAGATCAAGAACGCCCATCCGGACATGCTGTTCGTCGCCTGGGCCGGCAACACCACCGACGCGATGTGGAAGACGCTCGATCAGCAGGGCGTGTTCGGGATGACGAAGGTGGTCACGGGCCTCGCGCAGAAAGCGGCGTACAACGCGTACGGTGGCGTATCCGGTACCAAGATCGATTTCCTCTCCTACTACTTCCCGCAGGCGCCGCACAACGCGGTGAACACGGCGATGATCGACCTGATCAAGAAAGCCGGCGGCACCCCTGATTTGTTCAGCCCGGATGGATTCGTCGCGGCACAGATGATCGCGCATGCCATCGAGAAAACCGGTGGTGACCAGAACGTCGACGCCATGATCAAGGCACTGGACGGCTGGACATTCGAGGCGCCCAAGGGGCAGGAAACGATTCGGGCACAGGACCACGCGATGCTCCAGGTGGAGTACATCGCCAAGCTGGTGAAGCAGGGAAGCAACTTCGTTCCCGAGCTGGTCAAGACGGTGTCGGCAGCGGAGATTGCGCCGCCGTTGGCGAAGCGGTGACGCAGTGCGGCGTCGAATCATCCTGCACGACTGCCGCGACAAACCGGCGCGCGGCGCGAGCGTCGGTTGATCCGTGGACGACGCGCCGTGAGTGGCAGCGGGGTGGCGGCGCACGAGGCTGGCGGTGCGCGCGCTGCAAACACTGTGCCGGCGCTCGACGTACAGGACCTGACTTGGGCGGTGGGCGGCGCGGCGATCGTCACCGACGTCAGCTTCGCTGTGGCAGACGGCGACTTCGTCGGGTTGATCGGACCCAACGGTGCCGGCAAGACCAGTCTGCTCAACCTGTTGTCCGGGCTTGTGCGCGCGAGCGCCGGAAGTATCCTGCTGCACGGCCGCCGCATCGACCGTGATTCGCCGCAGCGACGCGCCGCTGCGGGGCTCGGTCGTACGTTCCAGTCGTCCACGGTATTTCCCGCCTTGACGGTGCTGGAGAACGTCCGGCTCGCGGCCCAGGCGCGTTTGGGTGGAAGCCTTCGATTGTGGCGGCGCGCCAACCGGGTAGGGGCCGCCCTGCGCGCCGCCCACGATTGCCTGCAAAGCGTCGGCCTTGCTGAACGTGCGGCGCTGCCCGCCGGAGTCCTGTCTCACGGCGACAAGCGGAAGCTGGAACTGGCGCTGCTGCTCGCGGCGCGACCGAGCGTGTTTCTCCTGGATGAGCCGATGGCCGGGGTGTCCGCCGAAGACGTGCCGCAACTGACGGACCTGATCGGCCGGGTGTGCCGCGAGCAGCGCGCGACCGTCATCATGGTCGAGCACCACATGAACGTGGTGCTGGCGTTGGCCGATCGCCTGGCGGTGATGCATCACGGCCGGCTTCTGGCCTACGCGGCGCCCGCGGACGTGATGGCGGACGACACGGTCCAGTCGGCATACATCGGTGAGGCGTTGTGACGAAAGGCGAGGGCCGGGCGGCATTGACGACCTCGGCGGCGGACTCCGGTGCGACGGCGCCCGCGCGGGCGGCGCGCACCGATTCCCTGCTCGAACTCCGCCAAGTGCACGTGCGCCTCGGCGGGTCGCACATCCTGCAGGGTATCGATTTCGCGGTACCCGAAAATGGCGTGACCGCGCTGCTCGGTCGCAACGGCGTCGGCAAGACCACGACGTTGCGCGCGATCCTCGGCATCGTCCCGCACGTGGGCTCGATCCGCTTCGCCGGCGAATCGCTCGACGCGCTCCCTACGCACCGGATCGTCCAGCAAGGCATCGCGTACGTGCCGGAGGACCGCGACGTTTTCGCCGGGCTGACCGTGGCGGAGAATCTGCGACTTGCCGAGCGCCGCGGAATCCGCCCCGATTACGAGCGGGTATTCGAACTGTTCGCGGATCTGCGCGAGCGCCGCAGGCAACTGGCAGGCACGCTTTCGGGAGGCCAACAGCAGATGCTCTCGCTCGCGCGCGCGCTGCTCAATCCGAATCGGCTGCTGCTGATCGACGAGCCGACCAAGGGCTTGTCGCCGTTGCTGGTCACGCAGACGGCCGTGGCGCTGCAACACATGGCGCAGCACACCACGATGCTGCTGGTGGAACAGAATCTCGGCGCGGTGCGCCGCTTGGCAACCCACGCGGTGGTCATCGCGGATGGGCGGGTCGCGTTCGAGGGCGGGGCGGCGGAATTCCTCGGCAACGCGCAGTTGACGCGACGGTTGCTTGGTGTCGCCGCGGGCGGCGCGGACCCGAAGCCGGAGGAGATACCGTGAGCACGGTCGTCCTGTTGGCGCTCACCGGCGTCGGACTCGGCGCACTGTACTTCCTGGTCGCATCCGGACTGTCGCTGATTTTCGGACTGATGCGAGTGCTGAACTTTGCACACGGCGCATTCCTGCTGCTGGGTGCGTACTTTGGCTGGCTCCTGGCTGCCCGTTTCCCGCAGGCGGCGACGGGCACGGTATCGGACCTGCAATTTGCCGCGATGCTGCTGGTCGCGTTGGCGGTGGGCGCGGTCATCGGTGCGCTGACCGAACTGGTACTCATCCGTCCGCTGTACCGTCGCGGAATCGCCCAAGTGTTGGTCACCGTGGGCATGGCGCTCGGGGTGGGCGCGCTGGTCATCGGTGGCTTCGGCGCCGACCCGTTGACCTTTCCTGCGCCGGCGTGGACGCAGGGCGTCACCCACGTGCTCGGCGCCGACGTGCCGAACACCCAGTTCCTGTGCATCGGGGCGGCCATCGTGGTGCTGGGAGCGCTGCTGTTGTTTCTCGGTCACACCCGTTACGGACTGATCATCCGGGCCGGCGTCGAAAATCGCACCATGGTCAGCGCGCTCGGGATCGACGTGCGCCGTGCCTTCACGCTCGTCTTCGCCATCGGTGGCGCGGCAGCGGGGCTGGGCGGGGCATTGGCCGGGGCGTACTTCGGCGCCGTGAGCCCGGGCCTGGGGACGATGCTGCTGATCGACGCGTTCATCGTGGTGGTCATCGGGGGAATGGGGTCGATCACCGGTTCCGCGCTGGCGGCCTTGGTGATCGGCCTGGTGCAACAGTTCGCGAACTACTACGTGACAGGCGTCGGGGATCTTGCGATCGTGCTGCTGCTCGTGGTGGTGCTGCTGGTGCGCCCACGCGGGTTGCTGGGGGTGCCGGCGTGACCACCGAGCCAGGACGGCCCGTGAGCGCGGCAGTCGACGCACCGCCGAAAAGGCTCGCGAGGCGGCCGGCGTGGTGGCTGGCTGCGCTGGCCGGCGTCATCGTGCTGGCCGTGCTGCCCTTCATCAATGTCCCGACCGGTGGCGTGCTGCCGGATCGGCTGTCGGCCCCCGGCAGCCTGCAGCTCCTCGGGTTGTGCCTCGTGTTCGGGGCGCTTGCCCTGACGTACGACCTGCTGTTCGGGTTTACCGGGCTGTTGTCCTTCGGGCACGCGTTGTTCTTCGCTGTCGGCGCCTACAGCTTCGACATCGCCGTGACGGTCTGGGGGTTGAATGGATGGGAGGCCCTTGGCGTCACCGTAGCGGTGGCGCTGCTGTTGGCCGCGGGAATCGGGGCGGTGAGCCTGCGTACCTCCGGAATCGCGTTCGCCATGGTCACCCTCGCGTTCGCGCAGGCCTGGTCGGTGATCGTGACGCAGAATCCGGGGCAGCTCACGGGCGGCGAATTGGGTCTCGGGCTTTCCTACGAACGTCTGCCGGAGTTGCTGGTCGGCGTGGTGAATACCCGGTATTTGTATTGGTTGGCACTGGCACTGCTGGTGCTGGTGTGCGGCGTCGTCTGGTGGGTGTCGGGTTCGGTGACCGGCCGCGTATGGCGCGCGATCCGCGAAAACGAGCGGCGCGTGCAGGTGCTCGGCTTGAACCCGTACGTGTTCAAGCTGGTGGCCTTCGTGACCGCGTCGTTCCTGGCCGCGATCGCAGGCGTCGCTTATCTGTTCCTGATCGGCAGCGCGAATCCGGCCATCACGACCGCAGAGTTCACGCTGTCGCTGCTGGTGATGGTGGTGTTGGGTGGCGCGGGGACGGGGTGGGGCGCGGTGGTCGGCGGCGTCGTGTACACCTATCTCGATCAGCGACTGGTGGCCGCCGCGGGGTCCAGCGCGTTGGCGAGCCTGCCCGCACCGCTGCGCATACCTCTCTCACAGCCACTCTTCATCCTGGGGCTCATCTTCATCCTGATCATCCTGTTCCGGCCCGGCGGGATTGCGAGTTTGTTCCCCACACCCGCTGGTCGCGACGAGGCTGGTGCTGCAGCGACGCCTGTCGCCCGTTGGCGCCGCGCGCTGATGCGTCGCGGCAACGGCGCGCCAATCCATACCGATCCGGATCAGGCCTCCCGCAGGCGATTGCGATAGTGCGCTGTTGCGCTACGTGCTGCACGCACGGGAAGCGCCCAACCTTCCGCCAGGGGTCCGAGCGGGCGTACCGAGGAGGGCTCAACCGTGCCAGCGCAGTGCGTCCACCAGCAGCGCGAACGCCGGCGAGGCCTGGCGGCGACTTGGGTAGTACAGGTGGTAGCCGGGGAAGGGCGGGCACCAGTCTTCGAGGACGCGCTCGAGCCGCCTCTCGGCAAGATGGGGGCGCACCACTCCTCCAGCAGGTAAGCCAGGCCCAACCCGGCCAACGCGGCGCTGAGCATCTGTGCGGGCCGGTTGAAGACGAGCTGGCCGTCGACGTGCACGTTCAACTTGCGTCGGCCTTTCTGGAATTCCCACGCGTACAGACCGCCGCGCGTGGGCAGGCGCAGGTTGATGCAGGCGTGTTGGGTCAGGTCCTGCGGTTTCCTTGGGACTGACCCCTTCGCGAAATACGCGGGCGTCCCGACCACCGCCATGCGCAGGTCCGGTCCGATGCGCGCCGCGATCATGTCTTTCGCGACCGACTCGCCGTCGCGCACGCCCGCATCGAAACCTTCGGCGACGATGTCGACGAGCCGGTCGTCGACGCTGATCTCGACCTTGATGTCCGGATAGCGCGGCAGGAACGCGGCGAGCTTGGGCAACAGGATCGTGTCGGTCGCGTAGTCGGCCGCGGTGATGCGAATGGTGCCGGCAGGCTTGTCGCGCAGTTCGCCCAGCGCCGCCAGCTCGTTCTCGATCTCCTCCAGGCGCGGGCCGATCGTTCGCAGCAAGCGCTCGCCAGCGTCGGTGGGCGACACGCTGCGTGTGGTTCTGTTCAATAGCCGCAACCCAAGCCGTGCTTCCAGCCCGCGCACGGTATGGCTCAGCGCCGATTGCGACACGCCCAGTTTGGCTGCGGCGTTGGTGAAGCTCCGTTCCCGCGCGATGGCGAGGAAGGCGAGCAGATCGTCGACATTCGCGCGCGGCATTCATGAATCCGGTTCATGGGTCCATGCGCTTTATACCACTTAATCACGCGCGACCGGGGTGCCAAGATGGGCGTCACAGCAATGCGGCATCCGGCGACGAGAGGATTCTTCCATGGATATCAAGCGCAACGGCTCGCAACCTTCCAGCCAGGGACCGGCCGAGTATTTCACCGGCAACGTGCGGACCGACCCGCTGTTCCAGTCACCCGGAGGCGCGCCGGTCAGCGGTGCGAGCGTCACCTTCGAGCCCGGCGCGCGCTCGGCATGGCACACGCACTCGTGTGGCCAGACCTTGATCGTCACGTCCGGCCTCGGCTGGACCCAGTGCGAAGGTGAGCCCAAAGAGGAAATCCGCCCCGGCGACGTCGTCACCTGCCCGCCCGGCAAGAAGCACTGGCACGGCGCGACCGACACGACCGCGGTGACCCACATCGCGATCCAGGAATCGAAGGACGGCAAGGCGGTCGAGTGGCTGGAGAAGGTCACCGACGAGCAGTACCTGGCTTGACATCACCTTGCGAAAAGAAAAGGAGATCGTCATGGCCAATGAAACGACCGCACCGCGCAATCCGTTCGCGGATATCGCGCCCGCGCTTGCCGACTACACCGACAACGTGTTGTTCGGCGATGTCTGGAAACGCACGCAAATGTCGCCGCACGACCGCAGCCTCGTCACGGTTGCGTGCCTCGTGGCGTTGTACCGCGTCAACGAAATGCCGTTCCATTTCAAGCGGGCGCTGGACAACGGCGTGATCCGGGACGAACTCATCGAGGCGATCACGCACCTCGCGTTTTATGCGGGCTGGCCGGTGGCGAGCACGGCCCTTCCCATCGCGAGGCGTGTGTTCGAGGAAGGTGGCATTTGATCAAGTCCGGAAAGGGAGCACGACGTGGCTACGACCAGCGTGACTAATCGTTTTGCGGGCAAGGTGGCGTTCGTGACAGGCGCTGCGAACGGCATCGGCCGTGCCGCGGCACTTGCGTTCGCCCGCGAAGGCGCAAGCGTGGTGGTCGCCGATGTTTCCGATGGAGACAATCGGGAGACGGCACGCTTGATCGGCGACGCGGGTGGACGTGCGCGTGCGGTCCACTGCGACGTGGCGCGCGCCGAGGACGTGAAAGCCGCACTGGACAAGACGATCGATACGTTCGGGCGGCTGGACTTCGCCTTCAACAATGCCGGCGTGGAACAGAGGCAGTTGACCCCGACCGCCGAACTTGACGTGGCGGAGTGGGACCGCCTCCACAACATCGATCTGCGCGGCGTATTCGTGTGCATGAAGTACGAGATCCCGCTGATCCTGAAGCAGGGCGGCGGTGCGATCGTGAACACGTCGTCGGGCGCCGGCGTCATCGGCATCAAGGGCAACCCCGCGTATGCCGCCGCGAAGCACGGCGTGCTCGGCCTGACCAAGTCGGCCGCGCTCGATTACGCCGCGCAGAACCTCCGTATCAATGCCGTCTGCCCCGGTTACATCGACACGCCGATGATGGGGCGCTTCACCGGCGGCACGCCCGAGGGACGCGCGAGGGTGATCGCCGAGGAGCCGGTCGGACGCATGGGCAAACCCGAGGAAATCGCGGCCGCGGTCATCTGGCTGTGCACCGACGGAGCCGCGTTCGTCATCGGCCACGCACTGGTCGCCGACGGCGGCCAGACGATCATGTGAAGCATCGCACCGACAAAGGCAAACCAGCGCCCGCGCACGGGCCGCGACGGTGAAAGTCACATCGCGCGCTGCAGCATCCTGAAACATTTTGAGAGAGGCAGACATCATGACATCGAACATTCAAGGCAAAGTCATCGTCATCACCGGCGCCAGCAGTGGGTTGGGCGAAGCGGCGGCGCGGCACCTAGCGACCGAGGGAGCGACGGTCGTGCTGGGGGCGCGGAGGGAAGATCGCATCGCGGCCCTGGCGAAGGAGCTCGAATCCAGGGGAAGCAAGGCGCTGGCCATCGCAACCGATGTCACCGACCGCGATCAGGTCAAACGGCTCGTTGATACGGCCGTCCAGACGTACGGACGCATCGACGTGCTGCTCAACAACGCGGGCCTCATGCCGCTGGCGCCATTGGAACGCCTGAAGGTCGATGAGTGGGACCGCATGATCGACGTGAACCTGAAAGGCGTCCTGTACGGCATCGCCGCGGCGCTGCCGCACATGCAGCGGCAAAAGGGCGGGCATATCATCAATGTCTCGTCCGTCTACGGTCACACGGTCGGTCCGGGGGCTGCGGTCTATTGCGCGACCAAATTCGCGGTGCGGGCATTGTCCGAGGGGCTGCGCCAGGAGGTGAAGCCTTATGACATCCGCACGACCGTGATCTCGCCGGGAGCGGTGTCGACCGAACTGCTGGACCACATCAGCGAACCGGATGTCGCCCGAAACGTCCGCGAGCACGTCGCCGGCATCGCTGTACCTGCCGACTCCTTCGCGAGGATGGTCGCCTTTGCGATAAGCCAGCCCCCGGACGTCGATGTAAACGAAATCCTGTTCCGCCCCACGCGCCAGCCACTTTGACGAAGGGCTGGGCAGGGCCCGCAGGGCGCCGCAGATCCTGGCCGTGACGATGGCGATCACGCTGAAAGCGTTTACGGAGGAGGACTCAACATGAAAATGGGCATCCTGGGTTCGACGGAAGTCGCGCAGTCGCTTGCCGACGGCTTCCTCGCGTTGGGGCACGAGGTGATGCTCGGGTCGCGCCAGGCCGGGAACCCGGCTGCGGCAAAGTGGACCAAGGGTGCGGGTGAACGGGCCCGTGCCGGCACGTTCGAACAGGCGGCTACCTTTGGCGAACTCATCGTGCTGGCGACGCGGGGTACGGTGACGCCCCACGCCGTCGAGATGGCCGGACCGGGGCACTTCGACGGGAAGCTGGTTTGGGACGTGACGAACCCGCTCGAATTCCCTGAGGGCGCGCCACCCAAGCTGGTGGGCCCGGCGGGCAGTTCGGGCGGAGAGATCAGCCAACGGATCTTGTCCAGGTCGAAGGTCGTCAAGGTTTTCAACACCGTCGGTCACGCGCTGTTCTTCCGCCCCAAGCTGCAGGCAGGTCTCCGCGGCGACATGTTTCTCTGCGGCGACGACGCCGACGCCAAGCGGCGTTCCGCGGAACTGGTCAGGGAGTTCGGGTGGGAGCCCGTCGACGTCGGCGGCATCGATGCTTCGCACTATCTGGAAGCCGCCTGCACGCTCTGGATCTGGAGCGCCGCGAAAAACAACGCCTGGAACCGCGCGTTCAAGCTCGTTCCGACGGTCTGATCCAACCCGAAAGCGCGGAGTGCGCGACGTACGGGCAATTGTCGGAGGTGACATCCATGCAAACACGCAAACTCGGAAACCTGGAAGTCTCGGCGATCGGCCTCGGTTGCATGGGCCTGTCGCACGGGTATGGACCGCCGACGGAGAAGCAGGGGGCGATTTGCGACGCTCCCGCGCGGGCGTATATTGACCCATCGCGCGCGAGCCAACCCGGGGCCCTGACTCTTGCGTGGACACTCGTAGAGGAGGACTGCCGTGTAGGTCGCGTTGATTGGCGCCACGGGACGCGTGGGATCGAGATTGGCCGCGGA
>JBOHYX010000046.1:0-11809 GCA_050738115.1 Rhodanobacteraceae bacterium | reverse complement strand
CGTGCGGCGCCAGGGCAAGCGCGAGCTCGCCGGGCGCGATGCCGGCACCGTCGTCGCGCACGCGGATCAGGCGCATGCCGCCCTGCTCGACCTCGATCGCGATGCCGTGCGCGCCCGCGTCGAGACTGTTTTCGGCAAGCTCCTTGACGACCGACGCCGGGCGCTCGATGACCTCGCCCGCGGCGATCTGGTTGATGAGTTCGGGGGACAGCGGCTGGATGGACGGCATCGCGCAAAGCATAGCTGCCAGGGGGTCAGGCGACATCTTCGCCAACGATGCGGTAGCACGGCACGTACCGGCTGCCCGGCAACTTCATGCGCTGCTGCGCGACGAAACTCTGCAGCAACGCGTCGAGCGCGTGCATGAATGCCCGGTCGCCACGGATTTCATACGGACCGTGCTTTTCGATCTGCGCCATCCCCTCGTCTTTCACGTTGCCGGACACGATGCCCGAGAACGCGCGCCGCATGTCGGCGGCCAGCGCGTGGGGCGGCTGGTCACGGTGCAGGTTCAGCGCAGCCATCACCGCGTGGTCGGGCCGGAAGGGCTGCTGGAATTGCAGGTCGATGTTCAGCTCCCAGTTGAAGAAGAACGCATCGTGCTGTTCGACGCGATGGTTGCGCACGGTCTCGATCCCCTCCTGCATGGCATGTGCGACCGTCACCGGATCCTCGACAATGATCCGGTAGCGCCGCGCCGCGGCCTCGCCGAGCACCAGCCGGAGAAACCGGTCGATCTGTTCGAAGTACGCCGCCGCCGAGCGCGGCCCGGTGAACACCAGCGGAAACGGCACGGCGGCGTTCACGGGATCGAGCAGGATCCCCAGCAGGTACAGGATTTCCTCAGCCGTGCCGACCCCGCCCGGAAACACGATGAAGCCGTGGCCCGCGCGCACGAAGGCTTCGAGGCGCTTCTCGATGTCGGGCAGGATCACCAGGCTGTTGACGATCGGATTCGGCGACTCCGCGGCGATGATGCTGGGCTCGGTGAGGCCGATGTAGCGGTTCTCGTAATGCCGCTGCTTGGCATGGGCGATGGTCGCGCCCTTCATCGGCCCCTTCATCGCGCCCGGCCCGCACCCGGTGCAGATGTCCATCCCGCGCAGGCCGAGCTGGTAGCCGACGTCCTTGGTGTACTCGTATTCCTCGCGCGCGATGGAATGGCCGCCCCAGCACACCACGAGGTTGGGATCGAAGCGCGCGCGCAGCACGCGCGCATTGCGCAGGATGTCGAACACCGCGTGGGTGATGCCGCTGGAATCGGCCAGGTCGAATTCACCCGCCTCGAGCTTGGTCGATTCGTATA
This sequence comes from Rhodanobacteraceae bacterium, assembly GCA_050738115.1. Classification (GTDB taxonomy): domain Bacteria; phylum Pseudomonadota; class Gammaproteobacteria; order Xanthomonadales; family Rhodanobacteraceae; genus 66-474. Next base: position 10,503 of record JBOHYX010000046.1, on the reverse strand, counting down.
CGATGTCGCGGACCACCGCGAACAACAGTTCGTTGGTGCCGCGGATGATCTTGCCGTCCACGAACGCTTGCGCCGGCGCGTTGCGAAGGTCCAGCTTGACGCCGCGGTCCTGTTGCAACACCTGGATGTCGAAGTCGGGGTAGCGGTCCAGCATGTCGCGCGCGCTGTCGTTCACGGCGCCCGAAGTCAGCACCGCCAGCGCGCACGAGCGCAGCAGCGCGTGCAGCCCGGACGACGTCGCATCCCGCAGCCGTGCAATTTCGTTGCGCGAGAGCACATCCAGGGTGCCCGCAGGCACGATCTGCGCGTTGACGGCGGCCCGCCTGCTCACGGTTTGTTGTGCAGAATCATCCATACATGGGTTCCAATCGAAGCCGCTGTTGTTGAAAATCAGGCCATGGAGGGCCGTTCTGGTCTTCCGGACTCACGCGCGGCGCAAATCTGCCATCGACTTTCGCCGAAGCAGCGATCATGGACGATCGCATGAACACCACGGATGGTCGTTCTGATGCTGTTCGCGAGAGCGTCGTCACAATGTATTCGTAGCAAGATGATGCGGCGATCAGGGATGATCGCATCAGCTAACCACCCGCACGCAGATAGCCCTCGATCCCGCCGAGGATCATCTGCGCCGACAGTGCGATCAACAACATCCCCATCACGCGTTCCAAGGCAGCCAGGACGCTCTCACCCAGGAACCTGAACAGCCAGGTGGATCCCAGCAGGATCGCGGCCGTGGCGAGCCAGGCAATCAACAGCGCCACACCCCACTCGACTTGCCGGCCCGGTTGGGCACTGGTCAGGAGCAGCAGCGTCGCCATCGCGGACGGGCCCGCGACCCCCGGGATCGCGAGCGGCACGATGAACGGCTCGCCCGGGCCGGTAGCACCGAAGATGCCGCCATCCTTGGGCGGAAACACCATCTTGATCGCGATCAGGAACAACACGACGCCACCGCCGATGCTGATGGCCTCCTGCCGCAGTTGCATGATCGACAGCAGTTCGCGCCCGCCCAGCAGGAATGCCACCAGAACGCCCAGCGCGATCAGGAGTTCGCGCACCATCACCCAGCGCCGGCGCCTGGGCGGCACGTCCTTGAGGACCGACAGGAAAAACGGCACGTTGCCAGGCGCGTCCAGCACCAGGAACAACGTGATGCACGCCGACACGACCGTGATCTGCGTGTGCATGGCTATGCCTTGTGGTTGCCGGGCCCGCGCAAATCCAGCAGCTTGCCGCGCACGGCACGCGCGGCGGGTGACAACAGGTACCGGACCGCCCGGGCCGTCGCATCGGGCGGCGGAATCCGCATCGCGTCCTCGCCCGCCCAGATCATGCGGCGCAACGCGGTGCGCATCGGCGCCGGCAACAGCGCATGCACGCGCAGCGGTGATTCGTCGGTCTCATCGTGCAGGATCGACGCAAGGCGTTCGAGTCCGGCCTTGGCGACGCCGTAGGCGCCCCAGTGGGCGCGCCCGGTCCGCTCGGGATCGTCCAGCACGAACACCACCGCGCTGTCCTCGCGCGCGAGCAGCAACGGCAGGCACGCCTGCGTCAGCAGGAACGGCGCGGACAGGTCGACGTGCAGCGTCGTGATCCATTCCTCGGGCGAGAGCATCGCGAGCGGCGTCAGGCCCTCGCACTTGACCGCGGCGTGCACCACGCCGTCGAGACGGCCCAGTTGGCGTTCGATGGATTCGGCCAGAGCCTGGTACTCGAGTGGCGTTGCGCCCTGCAGGTCCACCGGTTGCAGCACCGGCTGCGGCGCGCCCGGCAGCGCGGCGATCTCGTCGTACACGGGCTCCAGTGCGCGCGCACGGCGATCGGCAAGCAGCACGGTCGCCCCGGCCTGTGCACACGCGCGCGCGGCGGCACGACCGAGGCCGCCGGCAGCGCCCGTTATCAGCACCACCCGTCCCGCCAGCGACGTGTCGGCGGAAGCCCAGTCCGCCGGCATGTGCGTGACGGGCAGGCTCATTGCGCGGTGGCTGGCTTGCTGGCCTCGCCGACCATCCGCTGCAGCTCACCGGACTGGTAGAGCTCCAGCGCAATGTCGCAACCACCGATCAACTCGCCGTTGATGTACAGCTGCGGGAACGTGGGCCAGTTGGAGTAACGCGGCAGGTTCGCGCGCACTTCGGGGTCTTCCAGCACGTTGACCGAAAAATACTCGGCACCGGTGGCAGTGAGCGCCTGCGAGGTGCGCATCGAAAACCCGCACATCGGAAATTCGGGCGTGCCCTTCATGAAAAGCACGATGGGATGCTCAGTGAGCGTCTGCTTGATGCGTTCGATTACGTCCATGGCGTTATCGGTCTAGAATGGCGGATGGTGTCATGTGGCTGACGCGTATTGTATCAGGCACGCCATGCACGCATGCTGCCATTCCCTTCGGCTGCAGAACCCTCATGGAGGACATCATGGCGATCGAACTTCCCCCGCTTCCGTACGCGCGCGGCGCGCTGGCGCCGCACATCTCCGAGGAGACGCTGGACTACCACTACGGCAAGCACCACAAGGGCTACGTCGACAATCTCAACAAGCAGATCGAGGGCACCGATTTCGCCGACATGAACCTCGAGGACATCGTGAAGAAGGCGACCGGGGGCATGTTCAACAACGCCGCCCAAGCATGGAACCATACCTTCTACTGGAATTCGATGTCGCCCAAGGGCGGCGGTGACCCGTCCGGCAAGGTCGCCGATGCGGTCAAGAAGGCGTTCGGCGACATCGCCAAGTTCAAGGCGGAGTTCGCGAAGATCGCGACCGGCACCTTCGGCTCCGGCTGGGCATGGCTGGTGCAACGCGCCGACGGTTCGCTGGGGCTCGTGAGCACGTCCAACGCCGGCACCCCGATCACCGGCAGCGATCGCCCCCTGCTGACCTGCGACGTGTGGGAGCACGCCTACTACATCGACTACCGCAACGCGCGCGCCAAGTACATCGACGCGTACTGGAACGTCGTGAACTGGGACTTCGCGGCCACCCAGATGGCGTAGCAACAAGGAGCGGAAGGAATCAAGCCGGTTATGCGGCGGACGATGTCCGCGCTACGTAGGGCGGGCAATGCCCGCCGCATGGCCGGTCATGATTTTGGCTGGGGCAACGGCGGACGATTTGCCGCCTGATTGCCTCCGCCCCCTTTTTCTGCAGCCGCCATCACCGCGTCCGCGAGCCGCGACGCGAGCACCTGGACCTCTTCGGCGTCCTCGGCCTCGATCGTGACACGCACCACCGGTTCGGTGCCCGATGGCCGCAGCACGACGCGTCCGCGTCCGCGCAACGCCTGCTGCACTTCGGCCAATTCGCGCTGCACGACCGGCGCGTGCACCACGGTCCGCGCGCCCGCGACCTCGACGTTGCGGGTGATCTGCGGCAACTTGGCCAGGCCCGCGCGAGCCTCGGACAGATCCTTGCCCGCACGCGCCAGTGCGTCCAACACCGCCAGCGACGACACGATGCCGTCGCCTGTGCTGGCGCGGTCGAGGCAAAGGATATGGCCGGACGTCTCGCCACCCAGCAGGCCGCCGTGCACCTTCAACTGTTGCAGCACATAGCGGTCGCCAACCTTGGCGCGCAGGAACCGCACGCCCGCGCCGGTCAGCGCCCGCTCCAGGCCGAAATTGCTCATCAAGGTGCCGACCACCGGCCCGTGCAGCCGCCCCTCGCGCAGCCAGTCCTGCGCCAGCACGTACAACAGGTCGTCGCCATCCGCGAGCTCGCCGTTGCGGTCGATCATCTGCACGCGATCGCCATCGCCATCGAACGCGATGCCGAGGTCGGCGCCCTGCTCGATCACGGCGCCGCGCAGCGCAGCCGGGTGGGTCGAGCCGATTTCCCGGTTGATGTTGAAGCCGTCGGGCTCGCAGCCGATCCGCGTGACATCCGCGCCCAGCGCGGTGAACACCCGGGGCGCGACGTTGTAGGTGGCGCCGTTGGCGCAATCCAGCACGATGCGCTGGCCCGAGAGGTCGGGCGGCGCGGCCAGCGTGCCGAGGCAAAAGCGCGCGTAACGTTCGACGGCGTCGTCGATGCGGCGCGCCTTGCCCAGCGCTTCCGGCGCGGCGGTGGCGAACGGCGCATCGATCTCGCGCTCGATCTCGGCCTCAAGGGCATCGTCAAGCTTCTCGCCGCGCGCCGAAAAGAACTTGACGCCGTTGTCCTGGTAGGGATTGTGCGAGGCGCTGATCACGATGCCCGCGCTTGCACCAAGCTCACGCGTGAGCTGCGCCACGGCCGGGGTCGGTAGTGGTCCCAGCAAGCCCACGTCGGCACCGGCGGCGACGAGGCCGGATTCGAGCGCGGCCTCGAACATGTAGCCGGACACGCGCGTGTCCTTGCCGATGAGCACCAACGGGCGCCGCCCGTCGCGCAGCACCACGCCGGCGGCGCGCCCAAGCTTCAGCATGAACTCGGCGGTCACCGGCCACTTGCCCACCCGGCCGCGCACGCCGTCGGTGCCGAAATAGTGGCGGGACTGGGGACTCGGGACTCGGGACTCGGACATGCGACAAGGGGCATCGGAATTTGCGAGGTGTCCATTGTACGGCCGCATCGAGGCCCCGCGGGTCAGCGTTTCCGCACGCACCAAAGGCCACGGTGCAGCCGCGGCCGTAGCGCTCAGTCGTCCTCGAACCGTTGCGAGCCGAACGGCGCGGGCGCGGACTTCGGCGCCGCATCGCCCGCGTGCACGGCGGCCCACACCGCCAGCGCGTCACGCGTCGCGGCGACGTCGTGGACGCGTACCACCAGCGCGCCGCGCTGCACCGCGATCATCGCGGCGGCAGCCGAGCCGACCGCGCGGCCCGCGCCGCCGGCGCGGCCGGTCAACGTGCCGACCATCGCCTTGCGCGACAGTCCCACCAACGTGCCGGCGGCAAGATCGCGGAAGCGCTCCAGCGCACGCAGCAGCGCGAGATTGTGTTCGAGGGTCTTGCCGAAACCGAAGCCCGGGTCGACCAGCACGCGGCGCTTGTCGATGCCCGCCATCTCACACGCGAACACGCGCTCGGCAAGGAAACGATGCACTTCACCCACCACGTCGTCGTAATGCGGGTGGTCCTGCATCGTGCGCGGCTCACCCTGCATGTGCATGAGGCACACCGGCACCTTCAACTCCGCCGCCGCGTCCAGGGCGCCATCGCGGCGCAATGCGTACACGTCGTTGACGAAGCCTGCGCCCGCGACAACCGCGGCGCGCATCACCTCGGGTTTGGACGTATCGACCGAGATCGGCACGTGGACACGCTCCGCCAGCGCCGCGATCACCGGCACCACGCGCGCCACTTCCGCTTCCTCGGCAACCGGCGCCGCGCCCGGTCGCGTCGACTCCGCGCCCACGTCCAGCATGTCGGCGCCCTGCTCCACCATCGCGACACCCTGCGCGACCGCGGCGTCGATGTCCACGCCCAGCCCATCACCCGAGAATGAATCCTCGGTGACGTTGATGATTCCGCAGACACGCGGTCGGTCGAGCGTCAATGCACGGCCGTTGCAATCGAGTGCGGGACTGGTATCAAACACGAGCCGCGGTTCACGAGCTGGCCAGTTCGAGCCTCGTCTCGATGCGTTCGACCCGGTTGGCAACGCGATCGATTCGCACGGACTGCTCCGCAATCAACCGGTGCAAGTCGGCCAACCCTGTTTCAACGCCACCGATGCGGGCCTGCAATTCGCGGACGTCGGCCTTGAGCTCACCTAGATCTCCGCGGATGGACCGCAGATGCTCAAGCACGAGATTGTCGTTTGCGTCGCTCATGGTCGATCTTCTTCCATGCGGACCGTTCTTTCCGAACAAGCCAGGCCATGAATGGCCGTTCTGGTGTCTTACAGCCCCACCGCTCCGACGTGGATCATGAGCGGTCATGCGGAGCGGCTGTTGTTGAAAGTCAGGCCATGGATGGCCGTTCTGGTGTTGAAAACCGGGTGACCACCACGCTCGGCATCCGGTTCGCCGGAGCAGCGATCACGGATGATCGCACAACTAATGCTGACCGGCAGGATGGCTGGATGGCGTGACCGGCGTCGCCTCCGGAGCCTTGGCGGGTTTGCCGCCGCCGGTGTTGCTGTCGCCGCGCGGGTGCCAGTCCTTGGGCGGACCGGGCTCGCGGCCTTCCATGATCGCGGCGATCTGCGTGCGATCGATGGTCTCGTACTGCAGCAACGCCGCGGCCATCGCGTGCAGCTTCTCGATGTTGTCGGTGAGGATCTGGTGCGCGCGGTTGTACGCGGTGTCGATGACCTCGCGCACCGCGATGTCGATCTTGCGCGCGGTCTCGTCGGACACGTTCTTGTGCTGCGTGACCGAGCGGCCGAGGAACACCTCGTCCTCTTCTTCCGCGTACGTCATCGGCCCCAGCGCCGACGACAAGCCGTACTTGGTGACCATGTCGCGCGCCAGTTGCGTGGCGCGCTGGATGTCGTTGGAGGCGCCGGTCGTGACCTTCTCGTTGCCGAAGATCAACTCCTCGGCGACGCGCCCGCCAAACAGACTGGCAAGCTTGCTCTCCAGCGAGACCTTGCTGTGGCTGTAACGATCCTGCTCGGGCAGGAACATCGTGACGCCGAGCGCGCGGCCACGCGGGATGATCGTGACCTTGTGCACCGGGTCGTGGTCCGGCACCGACAGGCCAACGATCGCGTGACCGGACTCGTGATACGCGGTCAGCTTTTTCTCGTCCTCGCTCATGATCATGGAGCGCCGCTCGGAGCCCATCATGATCTTGTCCTTGGCGCGCTCGAAGAAATCCATGCGCACGTCGCGGGCGTTCTCGCGCGCGGCGAACAGCGCCGCCTCGTTGACGAGGTTGGCCAGATCGGCACCCGAAAATCCGGGTGTGCCGCGCGCGATGGTGAGCGGATCGACGTCCGCGCCGACCGGCACCTTGCGCATGTGCACCTTCAGGATCTGCTCGCGGCCCTTCAGGTCCGGCAGCGGCACCACGACCTGGCGGTCGAAGCGGCCCGGCCGCAGCAGCGCGGGATCGAGCACGTCCGGCCGGTTGGTGGCCGCGATCACGATCACGCCTTCGCTGCCCTCGAAACCGTCCATCTCGACCAGCAACTGGTTGAGGGTCTGCTCGCGCTCGTCGTGGCCGCCGCCGAGACCGGCGCCACGGTGGCGACCGACCGCGTCGATTTCGTCGATGAAGATGATGCAGGGCGCGTGCTTCTTGGCCTGCTCGAACATGTCGCGCACGCGCGCGGCGCCGACGCCGACGAACATCTCGACGAAATCGGAGCCGGAAATCGAGAAGAACGGCACCTTGGCCTCGCCCGCGATGGCCTTGGCCAGCAGGGTCTTGCCGGTACCGGGCGAGCCGACCATCAGCACGCCGCGCGGAATCTTGCCGCCCAGCTTGGTGAACTTGGACGGATCGCGCAGGAAGTCGACCAGCTCGGAAACCTCCTCCTTGGCTTCCTCGCACCCGGCCACGTCATTGAAGGTGACCTTGATCTGGTCCTCGCCCTGCAACTTGGCACGCGAACGCCCGAAGCTCATCGCGCCACGCCCACCCGCGCCGGCCTGCATCTGGCGCATGAACCAGATCAGGATCGCAATGAAGATCAGGATCGGGCCCCAGTCGAGCAGCAACCGCCACAGCGAGAACCCGTTGTCGCCGGGCTTCTGGGTGGTCTTGACCCGGTGCGAATCAAGCAACTGCTGCAACTGGTCGCCGGCCCATACCGGCAGGACCGTCCGCAGCGTACTGCCGTCCTTGAGCTTGCCGGTGATGACGGTCGGCATCGTCGCGCTCGAAGTGATCGAGGCGACGTTGTCGTTCTTGATCTGCTGCACGAACTCCGAGTACGACATCTGCTGCTCGCTGCTGGCGAGCCGCGGGCTGAGGCTCTGATAGGCCAGCAGCACGATGACCGCGACCGCGACCCACAGCAGGGCCTGTTTGGCCAATTCGTTCATCGGCGGCTTCATGCGCGCGCACCTCCGTCACAGGCGCCCGCCGGCGCCCGTCGCTTCGTGTCCACTGCATGGATGCCAAACCCACTCATGCCTCACCTTTCCAGCCCGTTGCCAGTGCGTACACCTCGCGCGACCGTGCGCGCGAAGCCTTGGGTTTGCGCAGTGTCACCCGGGCGAAGCGGCTGCGCAAGTCGCGCAAATATTCATCAAAACCGCGTCCCTGAAACAGTTTCACCAGCAATGACCCTCGGGGTTGCAGGTATTTCTCGGCGAACTCCATTGCGAGCTCTGCGAGGTGCATCGCACGCGCCTGATCCGCCACCTCTATGCCGCTGATATTGGGTGCCATGTCCGACAGCACAAGGTCCACACGGGCGCCCTGGAGCCGGTCCGCCAAGGCGGCGAAAACCGCCGCTTCGCGGAAGTCTCCCTGAATGAATTCCACCCCTCCGATGCCCTGCATCGGGAGGATGTCGAGAGCGAATACCCGGCCCGCGTCACCAAGGCGCCTGCGCACGAGCTGCGACCAGCCACCCGGCGCTGCGCCGAGATCCACCACCACCATCTCCGGTTTGAGCAACGCATCGCGGTCGAGCAGTTCGTCCAGTTTGAACGCCGCGCGGGAACGCCAACCTTCGGCCCGCGCACGCCTGACGTATTCGTCACGGAAATGCTCGTTGAGCCAGCGCGCGCTGCTTTTGCTTCGTGCCATGGTGAACGCGCTTGAATCGCTCCGACAATGTCCATGATAACCTGACACGCTTCCCCGACGTGTGAGCCAGACTGAACGGATGCCCCTGACCGCGGCCCAAACCCGCTACCTGCGTGGCCTCGCGCACCCGCTGAAGCCGGTGCTGCTGCTGGGCAACCACGGCGTCACCGCGGGCGTGCTGAAGGAACTGGACCAGGCCCTCAGCGACCACGAACTGGTCAAGGTCAGGTTGAGTGGCGAGGACCGCGTCGCGCGCGCCGCGGCGGTGGCGAGGCTGGCCGGCTCCGCCCGCGCCGAGACCGTGCAGACCATCGGCCACGTCGCCGTGCTGTACCGGCGCAACGACGAACAGCCGCGGATTGCGCTGCCGGGATAGAGCCGGGATTCGGGATTCGGCCGAGCGCGGTCGATTCGAGCGAGCCGCTTCGACTCCGCTCGCTGCGCGAGCTACGCTCAGTGCGAACGGACAATGGGCACACCGCTCTTCCGGACATCGAAGCCGATGGAACTGAATCTGGAACACCCGAATGATTTCCCGTTCGTGCGTCGCGCCGACGCACACCAGGTGGTCGTCGTCGATCGCGCGTTCAACGCCAGCCTGATCCTGACGCGCGAGAAGGTCATCGACGACTGGCGCGTCACCGATGCCGCGGCGATCCGTGCGGCCGACCTGGAACCGATCCTCGCGCTGAATCCGGACGTGGTGCTGCTCGGCACCGGCGCCCGGCAGGTGTTTCCGTCGCAAGCCGTGTTGGGCGCGTTCCTGCAACGCGGCGTGGGCGTGGAAGCGATGGACAATGCGGCGGCGGCGCGCACCTGGGACATCCTTGCCGGCGAAGGCCGCAACGTGGTCGCGGCGTTTATTTTGTGCGATGGTCCGTGATCGCCCTTTTCGTGCGATCGTCCGTGATCGCTACCTTGCACACGACTTCGCTGGTCGGAGTCATCCGGGTCCCCGGCATCAGAACAGCTATCCATGGCCTGACTTTCAACGATTCTTCTGCGATCGTCCCTGATCGCTGCTCCTCCCGTCGACGCCGGGATGATCCTGTTCTCCCGATCATCAGAACGGCCATCCATGGCCTGACTTTCAACAACGGCTGCTTCGAGCGAAACATTCCCGTCACTCGAACCCCGGCGAGCTACCGAGCCGGCAGATAGCCCAGCGGGTCCACCGGCTTGCCGTCCTTGCGGATCTCGAAATGCAGTTCGATGCGCGGCGCGCCCGAGGCGCCCATCAGCGCGATTTCCTGTCCCGCGCTCACGCGTTCGCCTTCCTTGACCAGCCGCTTGCTGTTGTGCCCGTAGGCGGACAGATACGTGTCGTTGTGCTTGATGATGACCAGCTCGCCGTAGCCGATCAGTCCGTTGCCGCTGTACACCACGGTACCGGCCGCGGCGGCACGCACGGGTTCACCCATGTTGCCGGCAATGTTGAGGCCGGCGCCGTCGCCCCCTGCCCCCGGCTGGAAGCCGCCGAGCACCTTGCCGCTCGCCGGCCATTGCCAGGCGATTCCGGCCACGCTGCGCGTCGCGCCGGGCGGTGGCGTGGGCACCGCCGCCGCCGGCACAGGTGGCGAAATCGTGGTCGACGTGGGCGAAGCCGCTCCGGCCACGGGTACGGTGACCGGCGCCGCGCCGGCCGTCGTTGCAATGCTCGATGACTTGGCGGGCGCGACCCCGGCGGCCGTCAGGCTTTGCGTTTCCACCGGTCCGAACACGGGTGCGGAAGGTTGCGGCGGCGCAGTCGCGGGCGCCGGCGTCGTGGGCTGCGGCAGCGCGGTCGGCGAGCCGGCGATCACGGTCGGTGCCGCAGGGGCCGCTCCCGTCGATTTCAGCTTCAGCACCTGCCCCGGGTGGATCACGTAAG
>JBOHYX010000045.1:0-11851 GCA_050738115.1 Rhodanobacteraceae bacterium | reverse complement strand
GTTCGCTCCTGCGCGCGGCGAGATCGTCGATCGAGAACGTGCCCGGTTCGGTTTTGACCAGCCAGCGCTGCATCGTGATTCCCCTCATGCCGATCCGGGTGTGCCGCCGCACGCCAGCAGCGCCTCGGCGGTCGCGACGTAGTCGAGCGGGACGTCCCAAGGTTCGGCCGGGATCGCGTCGACCTGCTGGAAAGCGTAGCCGATGCCGACCAGCAGCGGGGTGGCGGGGCGGGGAACATCCCGCAGGAATGCCAGGCTCGTGTCGTACCAACCACCACCCGTGCCGAGGCGCCGCCCGTGCCGGTCGAACGCCAGCAGCGGCAACAGGATCACGTCCATCTGCCCGGGTGCGAGCTGCCGGTCGACGGGCACGGCGGGCTCGGGAATGCCGAGGCGGTTGTTGGCGAGCGCGGTGCCCTGCGTGTATTCGGCGAAGCGCAACTGCCGTCGTGCGCCGACGATCGGCAGGAAATAGTGCTGGTCGCGCCGCGCCAGCGAGCCCACCGCAAGGTTCAGCGGCAACTCGCCGCGGATCGCCCAGTATCCGGCGACGTTGCGGTCGGTCATGAATTCCGGCAGCGTCTCGAGGCTGTGCAGCACGCCCGCTGCCGCCGCGACCCGTTGCCTGGCATCGAGCTCGTTGCGGCGCACCGCCATCCGGGCGCGCAACAATGCGCGGCTGTCAGTCACGCGAGATCCCGGATCCACGCTGCATTTCCCGGATTGCGCTTCGCTCCATCCGGGCTACGCGCTCGGCGTTGCGAGTTCATTCCGACTGCTGCTTTTCCGATGCCCCGCTCGAAGCGGCTGTTGTGAAAAGTGAGTTCGGAGCGGCTGTTGTAAAAAGTCAGGACAGGGACGTCCGTTCTGGTGACTGTTGACCCAGTGGCCATCAACGTGCGGGGGATTAGAACGAAGCAGCGTTCAGGGATGAACGCACAAACTGACGTCCGCCGCAGTGACGATGCGCGCCGAGCGACCCTGATCCTCAAGGATCACGTGGGCAGGCTGATCGGGCTTTCAGGCTTTCCGCTCGTGGCGGGCTTGCACAACGACCCGATGACCGCCGGCCCCAGGCCGTACATTAGGAACAAGGCACATTGCTGGAGGCACGCTGTCGTTCACCGCAGGGGACGCCAGCAGGTTCATTCTAGGGGCGCATTGAGGGCGTCTTCAAGCTTGCGGCGCAGCGTCGCGATATGCTCGCGGGCGCTGCCGGACAGCGTGTCCTGGTTGCGCTGCAACATGAGCAGTTCGTGGGTGATGTCGAGCGCGGCCAGCACCGCGATACGGTCGTAGCCGGGGCTGCGCGAAGCGTGCCGGATCTCGCGCATCTTCCGGTTCAGGTGTTCCACTGCCGCCAGCAGCCCCTCGCGTTCCTCGGGTTTGCAGCCGACCAGGAATTCGCGATCGAGCAGCTTGACGGTGACGGTGACGGTTGCGTCGGCCATGCGCGCGCTCATCCTGCCGCTTCGAGCGATTTGAGCCGTTCGATCATCGCCTCGACGCGGCTGCGCGCCTGCTCGTTGCGCGCCAGCAGCGCCGCGCGCTCGCCAGCCATCTGGTCGCGCCCGCGCCGCAGGCTGGCGTTCTCCTCGGCCAGCTTGCGCATCCGCTCCAATACCGCATCGAGCGTGCGCGCCAAGGCGGCGAGTTCTTCCTCGAAGTGGGGTGTGTGGGTGTCCATAGGTCGTCGACTATAAGGCAAAAGCGCGGGTGTGACATGCCCCCTTCACGCCAGCCTGGCGTTGGCCGGCGCGCAACGGTCGAGAAAGCCCAGGCACGCATCGGCCGTCAGCGGGTGCGAGACCAGGTACCCCTGGATTTCATCGCATTGCTGGGCGCGCAGGAACGCAAGTTGTTCGGCCGTTTCCACGCCTTCGGCGACCACCTTGAGTTGCAGCGAGTGCGCCATCGTGATGATCGTCGAGGTGATCGCCGCGTCGTCGGGATCGGTGGTGACGTCGCCGACGAATTCCTGGTCGATCTTGAGGGTGTCGATGGGCAGGCGCTTCAGGTAGGCAAGCGAGGAATAGCCGGTGCCGAAGTCATCGATCGCGAGGTGCGTGCCGATGGACTTCAATTCGCCCAGCAGGCGCACCGACTGCCCGGGATTGGCCATCACCATGCTTTCGGTGAGCTCCAGCTCGATGCGGTCCGGCGCCACGTCGTGTTCGGCGAGCAGGTCGCAGATCTGCAGCGTGAGGTCGGGCCGGTTGAGCTGGGTGGCCGAGAGGTTGATGGCCATCGAAAGGTCGGGATGGCCGCCTTCCCGGAAACGCCTGAGATCCGCGCACGCGGTCGCGAACACGAAGGCGCTGATGTCGTGGATCTGCCCGGTTTCCTCCGCGATCGGGATGAACACGGTGGGTTTGATCTCACCGAGTTCGCGGCTGTGCCAGCGCAGCAGTGCCTCCATGCCGGTGATGCGCTCGTGGCCGCGGATCGCGAGCTTGGGCTGGTAGACCATGCTGAGTTCGCCACGTTCGAGCGCGCGCCTGAGCGCGGTGACCAGCGTGGCGTGGTCGCGCGCGCGCGCGTCCATGCCGGGGTGGTAGACCGCCCACGTATTGCGGCCGCGTTCCTTGGCCTGGTACATCGCGGTGTCGGCGCATTTCAGGAGGTCCGCGGGCGTCTGACCGTGGTCGGGGTACAGCGCGATCCCGATCGACGGCGAGATCACGGTTTCCTGGGTTGCGGTGATCGGCAGCGGGCGTTCGAAGGCGTGGATCAGCCGTCGTGCCATGTCCTCGGCGCCGCGCACGTTGGCGAGGTTCTCGAGCACCACCGTGAATTCGTCGCCGCCGAGGCGCGCGACCACGTCCGTCTCGCGCACGCACTGGCGCAGCCGCGCGCCGGCCGCCTTCAGGGTGCGGTCGCCGGTGCTGTGGCCGAGCGAATCGTTGATGTGCTTGAAACGGTCGAGATCGAGGAACAGCAGGCCGACCTTCTCGCCGCTGCGGCGCGCGCCGATCACCGCGGCGCCGAGGCGCTCGCCAAGCAGCGTGCGGTTGGGCAGGCCGGTCAGGGTGTCGTAGTTGGCGAGGTAGCGCAGTTCCTGCTCCGCGCGCTTGCGGTCGGTGATGTCGGTGAGTACCGAGATCATGTGCGTGCGCTGGCCCGAGGTGTCGCACACTTCATTGAGTTCCATCCAGCACAGGAACTCCTCGCCGTCCTTGCGCCGCTGCCACAGTTCGCCGCGCCAGTGGCCGGTTTCGGCGAGCGTCTGGCGCAACTGGGTATAACTCGCGGGGGCGTGGCGGCTGCCATTGAGCAGGGACGCATCACGCCCGAGCACTTCGTGGTCGGCGTAGCCCGTCATGCGCGTGAACGCCGTGTTGATGGACACGAACCGGTAGTCGAGGTCGGTGACCGCGACCGCCTCGCTCATGCTGCGGATGACTTCGGAGGCGATGCGCCGGTCGCGCTCGGCCGCGCGGATGGCGCTGATGTCGCGTTCGGTGCCGCACATGCGCAGCGGCTTGCCGTTCGCGTCGCGCTCCACGATCCGGCCGCGCGAGATGACCCAGATCCACTCGCCGTCGCGGCCGCGCACCCGGTGCTCGACCTCGAAATGCTCGGTGTGGCCGGCGATGTGCTCGGTCATCGCGCGATCGACATTGGCAAGATCGTCCGGGTGCACCATGGTCGCGCGCCACTGGTCGGCCGCGATGGCTTCTTCATGGTGGCCGCCCGGAGCGCCCTCGGGTCCCAGCCTCAGGATGGTGCCGCGCTCGAGGTTCCAGTCCCAGAATTCGTCGCCTGAGCCCCACAGTGCCTGGCGCAGCCGATTCTCGCGCAGCAACAGTTGCCGGCGGTGCCGCACCTGCTCCAGGTGATGGCCGCGCCAGCCGAGCACGGCGATGAGGACCAGCAGCGCCAGCGCGATCGCATACACGATGCGCATGGGCAGCCGCCACCACCAGACCGTCGGGATGTCGAAGCGCAGGCTCGCGGCATTGCCCAGGCCGCCGTCGCGCAGGACGGCCTGGACCTCGAGGTGATAATGGCCCGATGGCAGATCGGTGTAGGTCACGGTGTGCCGGGTCGTGGGCGCCGTCCAGCCGGCGTGACTCGAGCCGGTCAGGCGATAGCGGAACCGGTTGCGCGCCGAGGCCGCGTAGTCGAGCGTCGCGAACGCAGCGTGCACGCTGTGGTCGTTGCTGCGGAGCGCCAACACGGATGACGCTGCGTAGGGCACCGGCACGGGATCCGTGCCTATCTGGATTTCCGTGAACGCGACGGGCGCGCGCTCGGCCGATGGCTGCACCCTGGCCGGCTCGATGATGTCGAACCCGCTGCCGCCGAACAGGAGCGTTTTCCCGCTGCGCAGGCAGGCGCCCGAATTGTATTCGTCGCCCTGCGTGCCATCGGCACTGCCGAAATTGCGCAGCGTGCCCGTGGCCGGGTTGAGCCGGCCCACGCCGAGATTGGTGCTGAACCAGATGCGGCCCCCCGCGTCCTCGAGCATGCAGTTGATGGTATCGTCGGGCAGACCGTCGCCAAGCGTGTAGCGTGTGAACTGCGCGCCGTGGCCGTCGATGCGATCGAGGCGGCTGATGCCGGACAGGGATCCCACCCACAACCGGCCGGCAGCGTCGACCAGCAGGCTGATGATCGTGCGGCCCGCGAGCGAGTGTTCGTCGCCGGGCGCTTCCCGGAAGGTACGCACCGTGCCGCTCGCCGGATCGATCCGCGACAGGCCGTTGGTCGTGCCCGCCCAGATGTTGCCGGCGCGGTCCTCGGCGAGGGCCATCACTTCGTTGCTGGCAAGCCCGCGCGCGGTATCGAAGCGTTCCAGCGTGCGTCCGGCGCGATAGCGCACCAGCCCACCGCCGACGTACGCTGCAACCCACAAGTCGCCGTTGCGGGCGCGCAGCAGGGTGCGGGCCGGCGCGGTATCGGGGGCCCCGTCGACGCGAAGATAGGCCGCCGTTCCGGTCGCGGGGTCGAAGCGCAGGATGCCGCGCGTGGACGCCAGCAGCAGGGTGCCGTCGGCGCCGGATGTCATCGCGGAAATGCGCGTATCGATGGCGCCCGTCGCCGCACCGGCGCGGCGGGCGGGCGCGGGTTGCGCGGCGGTCGCAAGTGCCCGTTGCAGCGCAGTCGCGTAACTCGTGACCTCCCGCGTTGCAGGATCGTAGCGGACCAGGCCGGGCCCACTCATCGCGACCCAGAACTGCCCATCGGCGGCCGGCTGGAATGCACGCACGAAGGCGCGGCTGCGCGGATCGCGGTTCAGGTCGAGTACCGCGTCGATCGGCCCGCCATCGGGATGCGTCCAGACCACGCCGGAGGTGAGGGTCCCGACCCAGAGCAGCCCGGTCCGATCGACGAACAGCGTTTCGATCGGCGAATCGGGCAGGCCCCCGGAGATGCCGAGCGGTGCCGGAGCCAGCCGGAGCGTGGCGCCGTCCGGACTGAGGCGCAGCAGGCTGTGGTCGCCAAGCGCGAGCCAGAGGCGATCGACGCGGTCGGCGGTGATGGCCACGACGCCCGAACGGGTCGCCTGCGCGAGCACGGGGCTGATCGCGCCGTTCTGGCGATCCACGCGGGCGAGGCCCTCGGCACCGCCGATCAACAACGCTCCCTTTCGATTGCAGAACAGCGCGTTGACCGGGCGGCTGGTGACGGCGAGGACCCGGCCACGTCGGTGCGCGGGGTCCAGCGCGATCACCGCGTCGCCCGCGGCCGCGTACGTCGCCCCGTCGTCGCAACGGGTCATGGCCCAGACGGGCGCCTGCGTGCCGTTCGCGTCCACCCACACGGGCGCAAGCGATGCCTGTGCGGCACCCCCGGTCAGCAGGTCGACGCCGCGCGGGCTGCCGACCAGCACGTCGCCGTCGGGCAGGTTCAAAAGGCTGGTGACCGGCGTGCCCTCGCGTTGCACCGCCGCGGGCAGGGCGATCGCCCGGTTCGTGGCGGGGTCGAACAGGGTCAGTCCGCCGCGCGCTGAACCGATCCACCAGCGTCCGGCGCCGGCATCGGCCATCGCCTGGACCCGATAGTCGTCGGGAAGGCTGTCGGCGCGGTCCGGATCGTGCGTGTAGCGGGTGAGTCGATAGCCGTCGTACCGGAACAGCCCGCCCTGGGTCGCGAACCACATGAACCCCTTGGGGTCCTGCGCGATCAACGAGACCGAGTTCTGCGCAAGTCCGTTGCGCCCGTCAAGCTGCTGGAAATGGTAACTGCGCTGGTACGCGTGCCAGGTCACCGCCGACGGGCCGCCGGACCCGTCGGCACGGGCCGCGGGCACGGTGGCGGGCGCGCAGCACGCAGCCACCATTGCTGCGGCCATCCACGCGAAGCGGTGCCACCGGGTGGTCACGGACGATTCCGCGCGCTGCGGCTCATGGCGGTGGATGCAGCCCCTGTTGTCATAACCGGCGTCGCCTGAGCGCCAACCGTTGTCGGAGATGCCAGGCCGTGAGTCAAGTTTACTCAAACCGCCGCGGCGAGGCGTGGCGCACGGCACACCCCGGCAAGGAGCCTCGGCCGTAGAAACGCCTGAGGCGAAAAGTGCACCGCGCGAGGACAGATTTTCGTCGATTTGCAGGCGCATTGTGGTTCTATGGGTCAAAAATCGGCGGAAATATGGACCGCGCAGGGCGCTTTGCAGCCCGGACGGCTGCTGCGGCCGAGGCTCCTGGTGCGCTGGAATGGCATCATGGCCCTTGGTACCCCGGTGGCGATCGATCAGGGCGATGGCAGACGGCTACGCGGAAGGGAGTGTGCTGGCTGCGCAGGCAAGGGTAGGCGTGCCACCGGCGGGTGGACGGTGATCGCGCGCGCGGAATTCGCGCGCCGCCGTCGCGAGTTGATGCGGATGGCGGGCGCGGAGGCGGCGCTGGTGGTGGCCGCGGCGCCGCGCCGGATCCGCAACGCCGATGCCGCGTGGCCATACCGGCAGGATTCCGATTTCCACTATCTCACGGGATTTCCGGAACCCGACGCGGTGCTGGCGTTGCTGCCGGGCCGGCGCCGCGGCGAGGTGGTGCTGTTCTGCCGCGAGCACGATCCTGCGCGCGAACGCCTCGAAGGCGCCTGCACGGGCCCCGAAGGCGCGGTCGACGCTTGCGGCGTCGACGATGCGTTTCCGGTCGAGGACATCGACGACATCCTGCCGGGCATGCTGGAAGGCCGCGAGCGCCTGTACTGCCAATTCGGGCGCGAAGCCGAATTCGATGCGCGACTGTTGCGCTGGATGCGGCGGTTGCGCGTGGCGCATGGCGGCGGCGTGGCGCCGCGGGAGTTCGTGGCGTTGGGCCACCTGCTGCACGAGTTGCGCCTGTACAAGTCGCCGGCGGAACTTGCGCTGATGCGGCGCGCCGCCCGGATCGCGACCCGCGCTCAGCGCGACGCGGTGCGTGTGGGGCGCCCCGGTGCCGCCGAATACGAAGTCGAGGCTGCGCTGCTGCACACGATCCGCGCTCGCGGCGCGGTGCCCTCGTATCCGCCGACGGTGGCCACCGGCGCCAACGCATGCGTGTTGCACTACACCGCGAACCGCGGGCGGATCGCGCGCGGCGACCTGCTGCTGGTCGACGCCGGCGCAGAACTCGAATGCTACGCGTCCGACGTCACCCGCACCTGGCCGGTCGGTGGCCGCTTCAGCCCGGCGCAGCGCGCGTTGTATGAAGTCACGCTGGACGCGCAGGCGGCGGCACTCGACGAAGTGCGTGCCGGTCGCCCGTTCACCGCCGCCCACGACGCCGCGACGCGTGTGGTCGCGAAAGGACTGTGCGCGCTGAAACTGCTGCCGGGCAGCTGGCGCGCGGCGCTGAAGTCCGGGGCCTACCGGCGCTACTTTCCGCACAAGACCGGCCACTGGCTTGGCCTCGACGTGCACGACGTCGGCGATTACCGCGTCGATGACGAGCCGCGCATGCTCGAGGCCGGAATGGTGGTGACCGTCGAGCCCGGAATCTACATCCCGCGCGATGCCAGCGACGTTGAGGTGAAATGGCGCGGTCTCGGCGTGCGCATCGAGGACGACGTCGCGATCACCGCGCGTGGCACCGAAGTGCTGTCGGCGGGATTGCCGAAGGACGTCGCCGGCGTCGAGGCGATCGCCGGCGCGTGATGGACGCAGCGCAGGGGTGGTGTATGGTGCCCGTTCCGGGCCGCCCGCAATGCGGCCGGTGCGTGTGCGATCGTTGACAAGGAGACCAGCATGGCCAGCGGCAACTTCTTCTGGACCAAGGCGTCCCCGTACCTGCTCAGCGTCCTGCGCATCATCATCGGATTCCTGTACATGCAGCACGGCGGCGAGAAGCTCCTCGGATTCCCGGGCCACGATCATCTGGTGCTGGTTGCTCCCGACAAGATGCTGACGCTGGTGCCGGGGCTGGCCGGCATCCTCGAACTCGGTGGTGGTTTCCTGATCCTGCTCGGGCTGTTCACGCGCCCAGTCGCGTTCATCCTTTCGGGTGAAATGGCGTTCGCTTACTTCATGGCGCATTATCCAGTCAACCACGTGTTCCCGATCCTTAATGGCGGCGGCGACGCGGTGTTCTTCTGCTTCGCGTTCCTGTACCTGTCCGCCGCGGGGGCCGGGCCGTGGAGCCTCGATCGGGGTCTGCGCCGCGTTTGACGATTCGCAACGGAGGTCCGCGCATGCACCGCAGCCGTTTGTGCAGCATCATCATCGATTGCAAGACCGACGATCTTGAAGCCGACGCGCGGTTCTGGTCGCGGGCGCTGGGGCGACCCCTGCGGCAGGGCGCCGATCCGGCGCACGACAAGTACGCTCCACTTGAAACGGCGCCCGATGAACCGGTGATCGAACTGCAGAAGGTCGATCACGACAGCCGCGTGCACCTCGACATCGAGAGCGACGACGTCGAGGCCGAGGTGCGCAGGCTGGAAGCGCTCGGTGCCAAACGCGTCGCCGCGATCAAAACGTGGGTGGTGATGCAAGCGCCGAGCGGCCAGCGCTTTTGCGTGATCCGCCCGCAACGCAACGGCCGGGTGGGGCCGCATGCCAACGAGTGGCGGTGAGTCTCGACCCGACTTTACGCGATGAGCCGTGCGTAGCGCTTGAAACGACGCGGTTAACGCGCTGCGCAGTATCATCGCGAACTTTGTTGCAAGCCGCGCGGCCGGCGAAGGATCACAGCCCGTGAACGAAACGCTGTTCCTCTCCCGGTTGCAGTTCGGCTGGGTGATCTCCTACCACATCATGTTCCCGGCCTTCACGATCGGGCTGGCGAGCTGGCTGGTGTTCCTCGAAGCGTGGTGGCTCAAGACCCGCAGCGACCACATCCGCGACCTCGTGTTCTTCTGGATGAAGATCTTCGCGGTGTCGTTCGGCGTCGGCGTCGTCTCCGGCATCGTGATGAGTTTCCAGTTCGGCACCAATTGGTCGGTCTTTTCCGCCGATGCCGGCAACATCATGGGGCCGCTCCTCAACTACGAGGTGCTGACCGCGTTCTTCGTCGAAGCCTCGTTCCTCGGCGTGATGCTGTTCGGCTGGGACCGGGTCGGCCACAAAACCCACTTCGCGTGCACGGTGATGGTCGCGGTCGGCACGCTCGCGTCGACGTTCTGGATCATGGCTGCCAACAGCTGGATGCAGACGCCCGCCGGCTACACGCTGAAAGACGGCGTGTTCTATCCCGCCAACTGGCTCCAGATCGTCTTCAACCCGTCGTTTCCGTACCGGCTCGTGCACATGGTGCTGGCCGCGTTCCTGACGACCGCCTTCATGGTCGGCGGCATCTCGGCGTATTACCTCCTGCGCAACCGCTTCGTCGAGAAGGCCACGCTGTGCATGAAGGCGGCGCTGGTGTTCGTCGCGATCGTCGCGCCGCTGCAGGTCATCGCGGGCGACCAGAATGGCACCGAGGTGCTGCACAACCAGCCGGCCAAGCTCGCCGCGCTGGAGGGCATCTGGACGACCGGGCGCAACGTGCCGTGGGTGGTGTTCGCGATCCCGAACGAGGAGGCGCAGCGTAATGACGACGAGTTCAGCGTGCCCCACCTCGGCAGCCTGATCCTCACGCATTCGTGGAGCGGCGAGGTGCGGGGCCTGCGGAGTTTCCCGCGCGACGATCAGCCGCCCGTCGCGATTCCGTTCGCCGCGTTCCGGATCATGGTGGTGCTCGGCGTGCTGATGGTGGTGATCGCGTGGTACGGCCTGTGGAAATGGCGCCGCGGGACCGCGTTCGCGTCGCGCTGGTACCTGCGTACGTGGATCTGGATGATGCCGTCGGGCTTCGTTGCCCTGATCGCCGGTTGGTGGGTCGCCGAAGTCGGCCGTCAGCCGTGGGTGGTGTACGGGCTCATGCGCACGGCGGATGCGGTGAGCCCGGTGCCCTCGGGCGCGGTGCTGGCCTCGCTGATCGTCTACGTCGTCGTGTATTGCGTCCTGTTCGGCTTCGTCGGCTGGTATCTGCTGAAGATGCTGCGGGTCGGGCCGATCGCGGCGCCGCGGCGCAGGGGCGCGATGCCAACGGCCTCGCGGCCGCTGTCGCTCGCGGATGAAGAGATGGGCGAAAGGCCATGAGCGGTCGTCTCGCCTCGAACCTCACGTCCCCCCTCACCCGCCAAGCGCTGCGCGCTTGTCTCGCTCTCCCCCGTTGGGAGAGGGTCGGGGTGAGGGGGCGAACAAGGAACCGGGTGCAGACATGACGCTCGCCAACACCCTGCCGGTCGTGTGGTATTTCATCATCGGCTTCGCGGTGATGATGTACGTGTTGCTGGATGGCTTCGTTCTCGGCATCGGCATCTTGACGCCGTTCGCGGACGACGACGTGCAGCGCGACCACATGATGAACACCGCGGCGCCGATCTGGGACGGCAACGAAACCTGGCTGGTGATGGGCGGCGCCGGCCTGATGGCGGGCTTCCCCAAGGCCTATGCGGTCGTGCTGTCGTCGTTGTATCTGCCGATCCTGTGCATGCTGATCGCGCTGATTTCGCGCGGTGTGTCGTTCGAGTTCCGCTTCAAGGCAACGAAATCGCGGTGGGTGTGGGGGTTCGCGTTTGCGGCCGGCTCGATCCTGTGCGCGTTCATGCAGGGCCTGATCCTGGGTGCGCTGGTCGAGGGCATGCCGCTCGCCGGGGGCAAATACATCCATGATCCCGCGTTCGCGTGGTTCAGCCCGTTTTCGGTATTGACGGGGATCGCGGTGGTGTTCGGCTACGCGCTGCTCGGCGCGACGTGGTTGATCCTCAAGACCAGCGGGCGCGTGCAGCAGATCGCGTTTTCCCTGACGCGGCCGCTGATGCTCGCGGTGATCGCGTTCATGCTGTTGGTGAGCGCGTGGCTGCCGTTCCTGGAATCCAACCTGATGGCGCGCTGGTTCACCTGGCCGAACTTCCTGTACCTGTCGCCGGTGCCGATCCTGACCGTCATCAACGCGGCGGCGCTGTGGATCGCGGTGATCCGGAACCGAGAAGTGGCCCCGTTCCTGTTGTCGTTGTGCTTCTTCGTGCTCGGTTTTGTCGGCCTCGTGGTCGGCATCTGGCCCAACATCGTGCCGCCGTCGATGACGATCTGGGACGCCGCCTCGCCGGTCGCCTCGCAGGGCTTCGTGCTGGTCGGCGTGATCATCATGATCCCCGCCGTGCTCACGTATACAGCGTACTCGTACCACATCTTCCGCGGCAAGGTCGCGGCGGGGCACGGTTACTACTGAACACTGCGGCGGCGGTGCGGTCCGCCGCGGGCTGAAGCCACGCGGGACTCTTGTTATGGTAAGGGTTTGTCTTGCCATAGGGGGTTCGCATGCAGGCCCTCGAATTGTTCCTGGACCACGAATGGGTGCGCACGCTGCTCGGTAGCGTCGCGCTGTTGCTGGTGGCATGGCTGGCCGAGCGCGTCGCGCGTCTCGCGATGGTTCGCGTC
>JBOHYX010000044.1:0-12150 GCA_050738115.1 Rhodanobacteraceae bacterium | reverse complement strand
GGTCGGGGCGGGGTGCCCCACGATCGGTTGCATGATGAGGAGATCGGAGAATGACGCTTGGTGCTTTGGGAAGGCTGGTAGCGGCGGCGGCGCTCACCGCGTGCGCGTCCGCGGGCATCGCGGCGCAGACGGAGACACCAGAAACGGTGACCATCTTCTCCGCCGGCAGCCTCCGCGGCGTCGTGGCCGAATTGGCGGCACAGGTCGGCTTGGTTTACCACATCCGGATCGAGCCGACCTTCGGCGGCTCGGGCGCGCTGCGCGAGCGGATCGAGCATGGAACGCACGCGGACCTGTTGCTTTCGGCCGACGTCGGCTCACCACGCAAGCTCGAGGGTGAAGGCCGCACCGTGGTCCCGGCGCTCGCGTTCGCGCGCAATCGCATCTGCATCGTCGCGCCGCGTTCCGAAGGCGTGACGACGGACAACCTCGTCGACCGCATGCTTGCACCCGGCACGCGTACCTGGACCTCGACGCCGGTGGTCGATCCGGGTGGCGATTACGCCGCCGCCATCTTCGACAAGATCAACGCCCTGCATCCGGGCGCGGGCGCGAGCCTGAAGGCCCGCGCAAAAGCCGTACGGGACGCGACGGCCAGGGAAGCGCCCGGGCCGAATCATTTCGCGACCCTGTTCGCCGAGCACAGGATCGACCTGCTGGTGACCTATTGCAGCGGAGTGCCGAAGCTCGAACAGCAGGATCCCGCCCTTGCGAGCCTGCCGATTCCCCCCGGGCTCGATCCACACCCGGTCGATGGCATGGCGGTGCTGTCGGATCAGCCCGCGGTGCTGCGCGTCGCGCTGTACCTGATGTCGCAGCGCGGCCAGGCGATCGTCGCGCACAACGGATTGGTGCCTGTCGCCGAACCCTGAGCTGGCACTTTGTACCCTCACTCGGGAGAGGGTGCCTGTGGACGAGCACGTAGCACCGGAATGGCGGTGCGACCACGCAGGCCACGCTCCGCGATCCGCGGCGTCGTGGCCTATTCGAACAACCCCGACTGCTCGGCCTGGCCGGCCTCGCGACGCGCCTTCTTGAAGGTAAGGCCGCCCTGCGCGAGGTCGGGATAGCGGGCGCGTTCGCTGCGATCGAGCAGGCCCTTGACGGTCAGGAGTTGGATGCGGGGGAATTCGGCGCCGGTCGTGGGCGAGGTGTACAAGCCTTCCTTCACCGCCTCGACTTCCATCGGTTTGCTGGGATCGGCAAGCGTCACGAACAGGCCGAGTTCGGCCTTCTCGCGCTTCACGACGTGGGCGAGCTCGCGCACCATCGCGACGTTCACGTGCTCGCCGCCCTTCACCGACACCACGATCTCCTTCGCCGCGCCCTTGTCATCCTGGAAGAAGATCAGGCCGTCGATGCCGCCGTCGGCACCCTTCTTCTTGCCCTGGTATGGCTGCGCGTTCACCAGCGAGCACGCCCACCACTGGAACTGGTATTTGTCGCGCGCGGCGAGATCGCGCGCGCCGCCCAAGTCCTCCGGCGTCCCGATCACCTCGAACTGCTGCAGATAGTCCGGCGCCGCGTCCGCGACTTTCGCGTAGGGCGGGTTAGCGGCATCAGCCGCGTAACCCGCCTTGTCGCGGCTTGCGGCGGGATACGCTGCGCTATCCCGCCCTACGTTTCGATTCAAATACGGGAACGCGTCCTTGAGGCGTTTCTCGATCAGCGCGATCGCGAGATGCGTGATGTCGATCCCGATCCAGCGCCGGCCGAGTTTCTGCGCCGCGTGCACCGCGGTGCCGCAACCACAAAAGGGGTCGAGCACCACGTCGCCGGGGTTGGAACTCGCGTTGAGGATGCGTTCCAGCAGCGCAAGGGGTTTCTGGGTAGGGTAGCCGAGGCGTTCCTGGGATTGCGAATTGATCGGCGCGGTGTCGTCCCAAAAATCTGTTACTGGCGTCCCCTTTTGCTCATCCAAGAAGCGTTTGATCGCCGGCTTCTTTCCGCCGGGTGGAACCGCAACGATCCCTTCATCAACGAATGCCTGCATTCGTTCCTTCTTGTATCGCCAGTATCCACTTACTCCCAAGACCTCGTAGTAAGGATTTCCTTTTGCGGCGCCGCCCGGCCCTGTGAGGTTGTCCCAACGGAATCGTCGTCCGTCATCATCGATCTGCGTGTAGTGAGAATCCAGATAACCTTCGTCATACCCACGCCACTGCGGATTCCAACTCATCTGCTCCGCTGATTTCGCGTAGAAGAAAATCGTGTCGTGTGTTCTTCCGAAGTGCGCGCTTCCCTGCTTTGCGTCACTGTGGGCGGCCGTCCGCTTCCAAACGATTTCGTTGATGTAGTTTTCTTTCCAGAATACCCCATCCAGTACGATCTTCAAATAATGGCTGGCGGTGGGGTCGCAGTGCAGGTACAGGCTGCCGGTCGGCTTCAGCACCCGGTGCAGTTCCAGCAGGCGGTTCGCCATCATCACGAGATACGCATCATGTCGTTCTCGCCGAGGAACGCCCGCAGCGCCGGCATCAGTTCGGCGACGTCGGTGTTGGGTTGGCGCAGGATTTCCGCGTACTCGCGCTCGGCCTGTTCGCCCCAGTGCCAGGAATCCTCGAACGCCGTGATTTGCGCGTCCGACTCGTGGCCCTTGGGCGTCTTGAACAGCAGGTTGTAGTCGCGCTTGGAATTGAACGGCGGATCGAGATACACGAGATCGACCGACTCGTCGCCGACGTGCTCACGCAACACGTACAGGTTGTCGCCAAAATACAGGCGGTTCATGCGGCGGGCGGCTCCCCGGGATGTGCAGGTACTCTACCGCATGATGTGCGGGTCACGAGCGCAAGCCGTCTACTTTGCTGGTCATTCCGGGGCCGTCGTCGGCTTCATCGGCGACGGAACCCGGAATCCATGTCGCGCAAAGCCGAAATCAGGAGCTGGATTGACTCGCGCCATCCATGG
This sequence comes from Rhodanobacteraceae bacterium, assembly GCA_050738115.1. GTDB lineage: Bacteria > Pseudomonadota > Gammaproteobacteria > Xanthomonadales > Rhodanobacteraceae > 66-474. Next base: position 9,240 of record JBOHYX010000044.1, on the reverse strand, counting down.
CGCTCGCCCTCCGGGCCATCGGCTGCGCCGATGTTCGCTTCGGCATCCTGCCTCCGCAGTCGGGTCCGGCCTGCGATGACGCCGCAGGCCGCCACGGAATGACGAAAATGGGGGCGAGGCCGCGCGCACGGGTAGCGCAAGCACCCACAGTGACAGGCCATGGATGGCCCGCGTCAATGCCACGCTTTTCCTTTTCAGCGCGCCGCTGCCCGCCGCTGGGCATCACAGCGCCAAGCGGGAGCAAGGCGCGTGTTCGCTCCGGTTCGCCTCTCCCGAAGGGAGAGTGAATAGCGGGAGATCAGTGCCGCAGGTTGCGACGCAGGCGTTCCAGCGCCTGCAACTGCGCGACCGCCTGGATGAGCTGCTCCTGCGCCTGCTCCACGGTCTTGGCGTCGCCCCGGTCGGCAAGCACACGCTCGGCTTCTTCCTTGGCGCGCTTGACCGCGGCTTCGTCGATTTCATCGGCGCGCAATGCGGTGTCGGCCAAGACGGTGACGACGTTCGGTTGCACTTCGAGGATGCCGCCCGAGACGTAGTACGACTCGCGCTTGCCGTCTTCGCGGACGACCTCGACCTGGCCGGGCTTGAGCCGCGTCAGCAGTGGCTCGTGGCGCGGCGCGATGCCAAGTTCGCCCGCTTCGCCGGTCGCGATGACCAGCGTCGCGTCGCCGTGGAAGATGTTGGCTTCGGCGCTGACGATGTCGCAGTGGATGGTGGTCATGTTTCGCTCGCTATGCTCGCTCAACGGGAATCGGGAGTCGGGAATGGTTACGGCAATGTGTCGGTGTATTTCGATGCAAGCGCCGGTCGCGAGCACGCTCCTACGATTCTCTATTTGCCATTTCCGATTCCCGGCTTTTCATCACGCCGCCTGCTTGTCCTTCGCCTGCATTGCCTCGCCCTTCTTGATGGCGTCGTCGATGCCACCGACCATGTAGAACGCCTGCTCGGGCAGGTGGTCGACTTCGCCGTCGACGATCATCTTGAACGCGCGGATGGTTTCCTTGAGCGCGACGTACTTGCCCGGCGAGCCGGTGAACACTTCGGCGACGTGGAACGGCTGCGAGAAGAAACGCTCGCATTTGCGCGCGCGGTACACCGCGCGCTTGTCTTCCTCGGAAAGTTCGTCCATGCCGAGGATCGCGATGATGTCCTTCAGTTCCTTGTAGCGCTGCAGCGTGCCCTGCACCTTGCGCGCGACGTCGTAGTGTTCCTGGCCGACCACCAGCGGATCGAGCTGGCGCGAAGTCGAGTCGAGCGGATCGACCGCCGGGTAGATGCCGAGCGAGGCGATGTCGCGCGACAGTGCGACGGTGGAATCAAGATGCGCGAACGTCGTTGCGGGCGATGGATCGGTGTAGTCGTCGGCTGGGACGTACACGGCCTGGATCGAGGTGATCGAACCGGTCTTGGTCGAAGTGATGCGCTCCTGCAGGCGACCCATTTCGTCCGCCAGCGTCGGCTGGTAACCCACCGCTGACGGCATGCGCCCGAGCAGCGCCGACACTTCGGTGCCCGCCAGCGTGTAGCGGTAGATGTTGTCGATGAACATCAGCACGTCGCGACCCTTTCCGTGCTCGTCCTTCTCGTCGCGGAAGTACTCGGCCATCGTGAGGCCGGTCAGCGCGACGCGCAGGCGGTTGCCCGGCGGCTCGTTCATCTGGCCGTACACCATCGCGACCTTGGATTTCGGAAAGTCATCCGGCACCACGACGCCCGCCTCGATCATCTCGTGGTAGAAGTCGTTGCCCTCGCGGGTGCGCTCGCCGACGCCCGCGAACACCGACAGGCCCTGGTGCTGCGTCGCGATGTTGTTGATGAGTTCCAGCATCGTGACCGTCTTGCCGACGCCGGCGCCGCCGAACAGGCCGACCTTGCCGCCGCGCGCGAACGGGCACATCAGGTCGATGACCTTGATGCCGGTTTCGAGGAGTTCGTTGGCCGCGGCCTGGTCCTCGTAGGACGGCGCGGGGCGATGGATTTCCCGCCGCTGGTCGGCGTTCACCGGACCCCTTTCGTCAATCGGCTCGCCGAGCACATTCATGATCCGGCCGAGGGTCGCCTGGCCGACCGGTACGCTGATGTATTTGCCGGTGTTGGTGACCGGAAGGTTGCGCTTGAGGCCGTCGGTCGAGCCGAGCGCGATCGCGCGCACCACGCCGTCGCCGAGCTGCTGCTGGACTTCCAGCGTGATGTCGGTGCCCTCGACCTTCAGCGCGTCGTAGATCTTCGGTACCGCGTCACGCGGAAACTCGACGTCGACCACCGCGCCGATGATTTGAACGATTTTGCCTTGAGCCATGGTGTCATCCTCTTGCATGCTCTTCGTAGGAGCGCGCCTGCGCGCGATGGGTCGCCGGCAGGCCGGCTCCTACAATGATGGTTCAACCACCCACCGCCGCCGCGCCGCCGACGATCTCGGAAATTTCCTGGGTGATGGCGGCCTGGCGGGCCTTGTTGTAGATCAGCGTCAGCGTGTGAATGGCCTTGTCCGCATTGTCGGACGCGGCCTTCATCGCGACCATCCGCGCCGCGTGCTCGCTTGCGAGGTTCTCCAGCGTCGCGTGGTACACCATCGCCTCGAAGTAGCGGTTCAGCACGTGCCGGATCACGGGTTCGGCTTCCGGCTCGTACAGGTAGTCCCAGGGCATCGCGCGCTCGACCTTGGCGTCGTCGGATGCCGGGTGCAATTCATCGGCCGCCGCGACCGCGGCGACTTCCTTGGCCATCGCCGGCAGCGGCAGCAGCACGTCGACGGTCGCACGCTGGGTCATGGTGTTGACAAACTGGTTGTAGCAAAGATAGACGCGGTCGATCTTGCCCTGCATGAAGGCGTCGTCGGCGATCTTCATCACGCCGATCAGCTTTTCCAGCCGCGGATGGTCGCCAAGGTGCGCCACCGTGCCGACCAGGTTCACCTGGACGTGGCGGAAGAACTGCGCGGCCTTCTGGCCGATCGCGATGACCTCGACGCCGACGCCCTTCTTTTCCCAGTCGTTGAGGTCCGCGAGCACCTTGCGGAACAGGTTGGCGTTGAGGCCACCGGCCAGGCCGCGGTCGGTCGAAACCACCATGTAACACACGCGCTTCACGTCGTGCGCGTGCAGCGCCGGATGCTTGTAGCCGGTGTTCGCCTGCGCGATGTGCGCGATCACGTTGCGCATGTGCAGCGTGTACGGCCGCGACGTGCGCATCAGGTCCTGCGCCTTCCTGATCTTGGACGCAGACACCATCTCGAGCGCCGCGGTCACCTTGCGGGTGTTCGCGACGCTCTTAATCTTGCTGCGGATTTCTCTTGCACCGGCCATGCTTATCTCGGGACTTGGGACTCGGGACTCGGGACTCGGTCAAAGCGACACATCCACGGCCCCGCGCCACACTCGACGTTTTCGCTACCGGCACTCGTTCCCAAGCGCGTGTACCCGCGTTCGCGAGTCCCGAGTCCCGAGTCCCGAGTCCCGGCTCTCATCACCAGCTTCCCGTCTTCTTGAACTCGTCCAGCGCGGACTTGAACGTGCCCTCGATTTCCTCGTTCCAGTCGCCGGTGTCGACGATCTTCTGCATCAGGTCGCCGTGGTTGGCCTGCATGTACTGGTGCAGCGCGTGCTCGAACGCCAGGATCTTGTCCATCGGCACGTCGTCCATGTAGTTCCTGTCCACCGCGTACAGCGACACGCCCATCTGCGCGATCGTGAGCGGCGAATACTGCTTCTGCTTCATGAGCTCGGTGACGCGCTGGCCGCGTTCGAGCTGCCGGCGGGTCTGCGCATCGAGGTCGGAGGCGAACTGCGCGAACGCCGCCAGCTCGCGGTACTGCGCGAGACCGAGCTTCACGCCGCCCGACAGCTTCTTCATGATCTTCGTCTGCGCCGCGCCGCCCACGCGCGACACCGAGATGCCGGCGTTCACCGCCGGACGGATGCCGGCGTTGAAGAGGTCGGTCTCGAGGAAGATCTGGCCGTCGGTGATCGAGATCACGTTGGTCGGCACGAACGCGGACACGTCGCCCGCCTGCGTCTCGATGATCGGCAGCGCGGTCAGCGAACCGGTCTTGCCCTTCACCTCGCCGTGGGTCTCCTTCTCGACGAACTCGGCGTTGACGCGCGCGGCGCGTTCCAGCAGGCGCGAATGCAGATAGAACACGTCGCCCGGGTACGCCTCGCGGCCCGGCGGACGGCGCAGCAGCAGCGAGATCTGGCGGTACGCCCAGGCCTGCTTGGTCAAATCGTCGTAGATGATCAGCGCGTCTTCACCGCGATCGCGGAAGTATTCGCCCATCGCGCAGCCGGCATACGGGGCGATGTACTGCATCGTCGCCGATTCCGACGCCGAGGCCGCGACGATGATGGTGTGGCCGAGCGCGTCGTGCTCTTCGAGCTTCCTGACCACGCCCGCGATCGATGACTGCTTCTGTCCGATCGCGACGTAGATGCACTTGATGCCGCTGCCCTTCTGGTTGATGATGGTGTCGATGCACAGCGCGCTCTTGCCGGTCTGGCGGTCGCCGATCACGAGTTCGCGCTGGCCGCGGCCGATCGGGATCATCGAGTCCACCGACTTGTAGCCGGTCTGCACCGGCTGGCTGACCGATTGCCGCCAGATTACGCCCGGCGCCACCTTTTCCACCGGCGAGGTCAGCTGCGTCGCGATCGGGCCCTTGCCATCGATCGGACGGCCGAGCGCGTCGACCACGCGGCCGAGCATTTCCGGGCCGACCGGTACCTCGAGGATGCGGCCCGTGGTCTTGGCCGTATCGCCCTCGGACAGGTGCTCGTACTTGCCGAGCACCACCGCGCCTACCGAGTCGCGCTCGAGGTTCAGCGCCAGCGCGTAGGTATCGCCCGGCAGCTCGATCATTTCGCCCGCCATCACGTCGTTCAGGCCGTGGATGCGCACGATGCCATCGGACACGCTGGTGAGCGTGCCCTCGTTGCGCGTTTCCGCGGACAGCTTGAACTGCTCGATCCGGGCGCGGATCAGCTCCGAGATTTCGGAAGGGTTGAGTGTGGTGGCCATCGCTTGGGTTCCTGTGTAACGGCACCGCTTGGCACCGCTGTTGCTGTTTCGTATATCTCAGGGGAATCGGGAATCGTAGGAGCGAGCGTGCTCGCGACTGTCGCCTGCGCGCAGGCTCCTACCACGGTTCTTGCTCAACGATTCTCCATTCCCTATTCCCGATTCCCGTTCATTGCATCAACGCCGTTTCGAGCTTGGCGAGCCTGCCGCGCAGCGACCCGTCGATCACGGTCTCGCCCGCGTCGATGATCGCGCCGCCGAGGACGGTCGGATCGACGCTGCGCACGAGCTGGATGTCGCTGCCGAAGCGCCGCTTGAGGGCCGCGGCAAGCCGCTCGGCCTCGGCGTCGTCCAGCGGCACCGCGCTGCGCACACGCACCTTCAGGACGTGCTCCGCGTCGCGCTTCATCTGCTCGAACAGCGCGGCGATTTCCGGCAACTCGCGCAGGCGGCCGTTCTCGGCAAGTACGCCCACGAAGCGCGCGAACGCGGAGTCCGCGGGTTCGCCCTGACGCACGAACAGCGATGCAAGGGCCTCGGGTATCAGCCGCGGATTGCCGAACAGGCCGACCACGTGCGGCTCCGCCGCGATTTCCGCGGCGTACGCAAGTTGCTCCGCCCACTGCGCCAGCGAGCCCTCGGCACGCGCGGTCTCGAACGCGGCGCGTGCATAAGGGCGGGCGATGGTCAGCGGCTGCGCCATGTCGGTCAGATCCCCGCCACGAGTTCATCGAGCAGCGCCTTGTGGGTGCCGGCGTCGACTTCGCGGCCGAGTATCCGGCTCGCGCCTTCGACCGCCAGCGCCGCGACCTGGCCACGCAACTCGGCGCGCGCGCGGTGCGCCATGGTTTCGATCTCCGCCTGCGCCTGCGCCTTCTGCCGCGCCGCCTCCAGCAGCGCGTCGGTGCGTGCCTTGTCGACGATCTGCCCGGCTTGCTGGTTGGCCCGCTCGATGATCACGGCGGCTTCCGTGCGCGCCTTCTTGATCTCGTCGGCCACCCGCGCATCGGCATCGGACAGCTCCTTGCGCGCGCGGTCGGCGGCTTCCAGGCCCTCGGCGATCCGGCGCTGGCGCTCCTCGATCGCGCTCATCAGCGGTGGCCAGACGAACTTCATCGTGAGCGCGATCAGGATCGCGAACGCGATGATCTCGCCGATCAGGGTTGCGTTGATATCCATCGCATCACTACCCGTACGGATTCGGTGCCAGGGAGAAGACCGTCACGCTTCAGTGTGCAACGGCCGCGGCATGGGTCAAGGCGGTCGTCAGCAGCGGGTTGGCAAAGGCAAAGAACATCGCGATCGCCAGGCTGATGAAGAAGTCGGCGTCGATCAGGCCGACCAGCAGGAACATGCGGCCCGTCAACATCGGGTTCAATTCCGGCTGCCGCGCCATGGATTCGAGGTATTTCGAGCCCATGACCCCCATGCCGATGCAGGCGCCCAGCGCGCCGAGACCGATCATGAGGCCGGCGGCGATGGCCGTATTGGCCTGGATGATTGAAATCAGCTGTGCCATGTGTTCCATTTGGATCTCCCGGCAGAACGTTGGTGGTTGACAGGGGAAGGGGTGCGGCGCGGCCGCGTCAGTGGTGCTGCTGCGCCATCGCGATGTACGTGACGCTGAGATACATGAAGATGAAGGACTGGATCAGGACGATCAGGAGCTCGAAGATGCTCCACGCCGCGTAGCCGAGGATGCCGAGCGGATACCACAGCGACAGGAAGTGGCTCATCAGGCCGGCGATCAGCATGAACAGCAGGTCGCCGGCGAAAATGTTGCCGAACAACCGGAGCGCGAGGCTGATCGGCTGGGTCACCATCTCGATCACGAACATCAGGACGTTGAAGGGCGCCAACAGCACCTTCATGAAGACGTTCTTCGTCGTGAAAGGCGCCGAGACCGCATCCCTGAAGTAGCCGAAGCCCTTGGCCTTGAGGCCGAAGAAAATCGTCAGCCCCAGCACGGTGAAGGACATCGCGAACGTCATGTTGACGTCGGCGGTTGGAACCGGGCGGAAGTATTTGGCGCCGGTGGCTTCGGCCGCGGTCGGGATGCCATCGACCGGCAGCACGTCCATGAGGCTCATCACGAAGATCCAGAAGAAGATCGTGAGCGCCAGCGGGCCCAGGAACTTGCGGCTGCCGTGCCAGGCGTCGCGCACCTGGCCATCGACGAATTCAAGCGCGAGCTCGACAAACGCCTGCCCCTTGCCCGGCACCCCGGACGTCGCGTGGCGCGCGAACCACCAGAACCAGACGAAGAAGATGGCGCCCAGCACGACCGACATGATCAGCGTGTCGACGTGCAGCGACGCCACGCCGCCGGCGTGCGTCAGCGGCGCATCCCAGTAGTGCAGGTGATGCTGGATGTAGTCGGTGAAAGTCTCACCGCCGGCTTCGGCACTCACTTACCGCATCCTCAAGGTTGCGACGTTCGGCGCGACGAGCGTGCCCGGGCTCGCGCAGCCTTCGTCAACGTTCGAATTTCAGTGCCACCAGATTGACCAGCAGCGCGGCCGCAAAGCCGACGAGGGCCGGCACCGCCGGCAGCCTCCAGTACGCCAGGATCAGGTACAGACCCATCAGCACCACGACCCATTTCAACAGTGTGCCGAAGGCGAAGCGCAGCATCATGGCGCCCGGTCCCGCCAACGCCGGCGCGAACACGCGCAGCGCCAACACCGACGTTCCGACCGCCACCAGCAGGCCGCCCGCGAAGGCGCCGGTCGCCGATGGAATCCCCCGCGCCAGGAATGCCAGACCGGCGACCACCGCCACGGCCATTTGCACCAGGACGATGCGCAGGGCGAGCCGTCTGCCACCGGTGAGGGAATTGTCCACGTTCGGCCACCCCGGCGCGCTCTGCGATGCGCGCAAAAACTTCCAGCGAAGCCGTGGAATTTTAACAGTGCCAGCGCCACAATCGCAACACGGAGCCCGCATGCAGCCTGCCGATCCGTGCCGCGCGACGGCATCCCGTCGTCATTTCCCGATGCAGAAGGTCGAGAAGATGGCGCCCAGCAGATCCTCGGTCGTGAACGCGCCGGTGATCTCCCCGAGCGCCTGCTGCGCCGCGCGCAGGTCTTCGGCGACGAGTTCCGGGCTCGCCATCGGCGCCGCCGCGCGCGCGGCGGTCAGGTGCGCGCCCGCGCGTTCGAGCGCGACGACGTGGCGGCTGCGCGCACTGAATGCGCCATCGATCGCGGCGCCCGTCGCGATGCGCTGCAGTTCATCGCGGAGCAGCTCGAGCCCGGCGCCGGTCCTGGCCGACAGGCCGATCGTGACGATGCCATCGATGTCGGTCCGCGAGGGTGGCACGTCGTCGAGATCGATCTTGTTGATGATGACGATCCGCGCTGCCCGCGCCGGCGCCGCGGCCGCGCCAGCGGGCGGCTTCCCGGCGTGGCGCTCGACGACTTCCAGGACCAGGTCGGCACGCGCCATTTCGAGCCGCGCGCGGCGGATGCCTTCGCCTTCCACGGGATCGCTCGTGTCGCGCAGGCCCGCGGTGTCGGCCAGGGTCAGTTCGATGCCATCGAGCACGATCGCCTCGCGCAACACGTCGCGGGTCGTACCCGGCACCGCGGTGACGATGGCGCGCTCGCCGCCGGCGAGCGCGTTCATGAGGCTCGACTTGCCGACGTTGGGCGCGCCCACGATCACCGCGTGCAGTCCGTCGGTCAGGCGCGCGCCCCGGCGAGCCGCAGCCAGAAGGTCGGCGAGCCGCGCCATCGCGTCCGCGAACAGGCGCTCGAGCCGTGGCTGCGAGGTACTCTCCGACGCCTCCTCGGCAAAATCGAGCGCGGCTTCGATCTCGACGCGCAGGCTCGTGATCGCGCGTTGCAGCGCGTCGACGCGCCGGGAAAATTCGCCGTCGAGCGACCGCAGCGCCGCGCGCGCCTGCGCGTCGGAGCGCGCGGCGATCAGATCGGCGACCGCTTCGGCCTGCGCAAGATCAAGCTTCCCGTTCAGGAACGCGCGTTCGGAAAACTCACCCGCCCGTGCCGGCCGTGCGCCAAGCTCGCACGCGCGCTTGACCAGGCGGTCCAGCACCACGGGGCTGCCGTGCGCGTGCAGCTCCAGCACGTCTTCGCCGGTGAACGAATGCGGCGCCGCGAAGAACACGGCGAGGCCGCGATCGAGCAGCGCACCGTCGGCTGCGCGGAATGCCACGAGGCGCGCCTGCCGCGCCGGCGCTTCGCCGCCGCACAGGCCCTGCGC
>JBOHYX010000043.1:0-12166 GCA_050738115.1 Rhodanobacteraceae bacterium | reverse complement strand
GACGTGGCCTTCGACCTGATCGAAGCGGCCGATCACGGTGGAGGTATTGAAATGCCTGACCCCGAAGGTCACGAAGGTGTGTGCGGGGTCTGTATCGTAGCGTACCGATTGCGTCATCGTTTCTCCTTGTTCCGTGCAGGGACGAACGCGGCACGGCCGCGCCGGCGTGATGGAGATGGGGTCGCGGTCGCCGATTGAAAGGCTCGCGCGGTTCGCAGTCGTTTCGCGGCGCCGGCGCGGTCGAGGCTTGATCCAGGACAGAGTAGCTTGCGCGCTGCGTGTGTATACCGGGATGCGATGGACGGCGATGTTCCGCGGGACGACTTCAGCGGTATGCCACCAGAAGCTCGTCATTCCGGGGCCATCGCCAGCTTCACCGGCGATGGAACCCGGAATCCAGCTTTTCGTCGGCGATGGAGCAGAGCTGGATTCCGGGTGCAGCCTGCGATGAAGCTGCAGGCTGCCCCGGAATGACGAAGAAACGGGGTCGCGGCGTTGCATCGATCAGCTGTCAACGCAACCCGCGACGTCGCAGACCGCAGCACCAGAGGACTTGAACATGGACGCATTGCTCCCGAGCCGCGTACTGGCGATCCAGCATCGCCGCATCGACGAAGGCGTGCGCGGCATCGCGGAGGCGGACGGACAAGTCGCGGCGCTGGCCGAGGCGCTCGAGCTGTTGCGACTGCACCTCTATGTCGAGGAACAGGTGCTGTTCCCGCCGTTGGTGAAAGCCGGGCTTGCGATGCCGGTGTTCGTGATGAAACGCGAGCACGGCGAAATGTGGCCGCTGATGCAGACGCTCGCCGCCGCGTGCGCCGCGCAGGCGCCCGTCGAATCGCTCCAGGACACGTGCCGGCGACTGTTCCAGTTGCTGCAGATCCACAACCCGAAGGAAGAGCAAATCGTCTACACCGCAGCGGACCGACTGGCCGCGCAGCCCGCCGGTGCGTCGCTGGCCAGGGCGCTCGACGTCGCCAAGATGCCCGACGGATGGGCCTGCGAAATGGCGCGGCACTGAACGCGCCGAGATCGGAAGGCGACGCGCGTGGCGGGCTTGCAGCGTGCCCCGGGGCCCAAGTCATCCCCGCGCGGCGACCGCCGTCGCGCCGTGATCCGCACGCCGTGCGTGTTCCAGTCGCCGCACCTGATCGGTCACCTGCGCAGCGAAATACACGCCCTTGTAGCGGATGGGAACACCGGCCGCGTGAAGCGCCGCCGCGCTCCAGGTGTTGCAGGTGTGGAAGACGTCGTAGGTTCCGCTCGACGCGTAGAACGCGCTCATCGGCTGCGGCCCGGCGCCCAACCGCTGCGGCGTGCCTTGCGACGACGTGCCCACGTATCCCCACAGATATTGCGAGAGATGCGCGAGCCCCTCGCGCGAGACGTACACCCGCAGGACGTCGTGGCCCAACTGCGGCGCCTGCACGAGGCCTGTCACCAGCAGCGCCGAAGGCGCCGGGAAAATCGCGCGCAACGTGTCGCCCAGGCTCGGATGGGGCGTCATGAAAAACGTGCGCTCGCCCCAGCCGAACGCAAGCCAGTGCGCGGCGGGGAAGGCCTCCCTGAATACGGCGAGGTGCCCGGTGACGTCCGCGGCGGGCAGCGCCAACTGCGTATGCCAGCCGTTGGAAACGAGCACGACCGGCACGACTTTTGCGCCCGGTCGCTCCGGTGGCTGCCCCGTCATCCGCGCGCAACCAGACGTGGCCACGGCCGCGGCAGCCAGCAACACCCAAAGCATCAAATTGCGAATCAGGCCGTCAAACCGTCTCGTGGTGCACCTTCGATCACGTTCCGCCGCATCAGCGCTCCGCTTCATGGTAGTCCTCCCACCACGCCAGACAACGATTTGCGCCAAGAACACCCGCGCCTGAATGGAATGCGAACCACGGCGTGACATCTCGCGTTCTTCGTTGCGAACGCGAATCAATCGCACTACAGTTTGCGTTCCATGGCGAGGCCTTCGCCGTCGAACGCCACGCGCGCGTAGCCACGCTGCCGCCACGCTTCCTGTCCGACGCCAGGCCGCAGGCTCGAGGAGTCGGCGCGTGCAAACTTCAATGTTCGGCAAGTGTCGTGCTGCGATGGGTCGTTGGGGGATCGGCGCGTGGGTTGCCGGGCTGCTGGTGCTCGCCGGGCTGGCGGTCGCGCCGGCCGCACTGGCGGCGGACACCCTCACCTTGTACGCGGGCCAGCACGAGCAGATGGTGCGCTTGCTGGTCGCTGCGTTCGAGAAACAATCCGGGATCCATGTCGAGGTGCGCTACGGCGAAGGGCCGGAACTCGCCAACCAGCTCATCCTCGAGGGCAAGCGCACGCCGGCCGACGCGTTCTTCACCGAGAATTCGCCGGAGCTGATGCGGCTTCAGGAAAAGGGTCTGCTGGCGCCGGTCGACAAGTCGACGCTCGCGCAGATTCCGGCGCGCTACAGCTCCGACAAGGGTGACTGGGTGGGCGTGCTGGCGCGGGAGAACGTGCTGACCTACAACCCGAAGCTGATCAAGCCAAGCGAGCTGCCGAAGTCGCTGCTCGACCTGGCCAAACCAGCGTGGAAAGGAAAAATCGCCATCGCCCCGCCGGACGCCGATTTCCTGCCGCTGGTGCGCGCGGTGGCGGTCACCAAGGGTCGCGCGGTGGCACTCCAATGGCTCGAGGGGCTCAAGCGCAACGCGCAGATCTTCAATGACGACGAAGGCGTCGCCGCCGCCGTGAACAAGGGTGCCGTGGCGGTCGGCATCATCAACAACTACTACTACTATCGCCTGCGCCAGCAAGTCGGCCCGGCTGCGATCCACAGCGGCATCTACCACTTCAGCAACGGCGACGTGGGCGGGCTCATCAACATTTCCGGCGCGGGCGTGCTGAAGTACGCGCGCCATCCCAAGGCGGCGCAGCGCCTGCTGGCGTTCATGGTCAGCGACTACGCCCAGAACCTGCTGGCGCGCAGCACGGTCGATTTCGAGTACCCGCTGCGGCCGGGCGTGGCTGCCAACCGCGTGCTCAAGCCGTTCGACCAGTTGCAGCCGCCGCACATCACCGTGAGCCACCTCGGCAACAACAGCGCGGCTCTCGCGCTGCTGCAACAAGCCGGGCTGTTGTGAACGCCACCGTCCATGCGTTGCTGGCCGCGCAACCCTTCGCCCGCGCGAGGCGGCTGCCGCCGCTGCTGACGCTGATCGCGGCGGCGGTTTGCGTGATCGTGATCGCGCCGCTGGCGATGACGATCTTCGATGCGTTTGGCGGCAACATCGAAAACACCCTGCGTCTGCTGCTGCGGCCCATCGTCGCGCGCCTGCTGCTCAATACCCTCGGGATCGCGCTGGCAACGACGCTGCTCGCCGCGGTGGTGGGCACCGCGGTCGCATGGGTGGTCGAGCGCACCGATTTGCCGGGGCGCCGTTTCTGGGCGATCGCGGTGCCGCTTCCGCTCGCGATCCCCGCGTTCATCGCGAGCTACGCCTGGCTTTCGACCAGCACCGTGTTCGAGGGCGCCGCCGGCGCACTGCTGGTCGTGACGGCGTCGTATTACCCGCTGGTGTATCTGCCGGTGGCGGCCGCCTTGCGTGGCGTCGATCCGGCGCTCGAGGAATCCGCGCGCACCATGGGCTGCTCACCATGGCCGTGCTTCTTCCGCGTCACGCTGCCGCAGCTCCGGCCGGCGTTGCTGGGCGGCATGCTGCTGGTGGTGCTGCACGTGCTCGCCGAATTCGGCGCGTTCTCGCTGCTCCGGTTCCGCACGTTCACGACCGTGATCTATGCCGAGTACACCGCCGGCTTCGCCGCCGACCAGGGCGCGATGCTCGCCTGCGTGTTGCTGGTGCTGTGCCTCGTGTTCCTGTTCCTCGAATCGCGCCTGCGTGGCCGTCACCGCTATGCGCGCGTTGGTGCAGGCGCGCAGCGACCGCCGATCCGTTATCGGCTGGGCGCGGCGCGGATCCCGGTTTTGGCGGGGATGCTGGGGCTCGGCGTCGTCACCATGGGCGTGCCGCTCGCCGTGATCGCCTGGTGGCTCACGCAACACGATGCCGCGGCCATCACCACCGCCGCGGTTTCGCCCGCGGCGCTGGGTCGCGCGACGCTGCACTCGCTTGGTTACGGCCTTGCCGCGGGTGTCGCGACGACGCTGCTGGCGCTGCCGATCGCGTACCTTTCGGTGCGTTACCGCCAGCGGCTCGTGCAGGTCCTCGAACGCGCGACCTACCTGCCGCGGGGCATGCCCGGTATCGTGGTGGCGCTGGCGCTGGTGGCGCTCAGCCTGAAGTTCCTGTTCCCGCTATACCAGACGACCGTCCTGTTGATCGCCGCCTACGCCATCATCTTCATGCCGCTCGCCGTCGTCAGCGTGCGTGTGTCGCTTGCGCAGATCCAGCCGAGCCTCGAGCAATCCGCGCGCGTGCTGGGCAGCCGCCCGCTGGCGGTGTGGCGACGCGTCGTGGTGCCGCTGGCCGCACCCGGTCTCGGTGCGGCCATGGCGCTGGTGTTCATCTCGGTGTGTACCGAGCTCACCAGCACGCTGTTGCTGGTGCCGACGGGCGCACAGACGCTCGCGACCCAGGTGTGGGCGGAGAGTTCGACCTTTGCGTTTGCATCCGCTGCCCCGTATGCGGCCATTCTGGTCGGCATCTCGATGTTCGCGACCTGGATCCTCGCCGACCGCTTCGGCCGCGCGCCGGTGGAGATGACCTGAGATGGCGGACGTCTCCCCTCCGATCGCGACGGCGGCCAGCGCGGCCGGCCTGCGCGTCCACGGCCTCGCGAAGGCCTTCGGACAGACAGCGGTCCTGAAGGGCATCGATCTTGACGTCACGCAGGGCAAGCTGGTGACGGTGCTGGGGGTGTCGGGCAGCGGCAAGACCACGCTGTTGCGCCTGGTTTGCGGATTCGAGCATGTGGACGCCGGGGGCATCGAACTCGGTGGCCGTGCCGTGGCGCGCGGTCGTGATCTGCACGTGCCGCCGGAGCGACGGGGTGTCGGCTACGTCGCGCAGGAAGGCGCGCTGTTTCCGCACCTCACCGTTGCCGAGAACGTCCTGTTCGGCCTGCCGCGGCGGCTGCGCAGACCCGGGCATGCCGACAGCAGGCGCCGCGTGCAGCAACTGCTGGAGCTCATGGATTTACCGGTCGGGTATGCCGGGCGCATGCCGGCCGCGCTGTCGGGCGGCGAACAGCAGCGCGTGGCGCTCGCGCGTGCACTGGCGCCCGGCCCGGCGGTGGTGCTGCTGGATGAACCGTTTTCCGCACTCGATGCGGGCTTGCGCGCCGATACGCGTGCGGCCGTGGTCGCGAGCCTGAAGCGGGTCGGCGCGACGGCGCTGCTGGTGACGCACGACCAGGACGAGGCGCTGTCGATGAGCGACCGCGTCGCGGTGCTGCAGGATGGCCGGCTCGCGCAGGTGGCTGCGCCGCAGGTGTTGTACCGGTTTCCGGTGAGTCCCGAGGTCGCGCGCTTCGTCGGCGAGGCGGTGCTGGTTCCCGGCACGCTCGACGGCGATTTCGTCGACTGCCGCCTTGGGCGACTGCCGGTGGCGGCGCAGGTCTGCGACGGTTTGTCGCAAGGGCTGCGGCAGGTGGACGTCATGATCCGCCCCGAGCAGATTCGCCTGCGGGGTGCGGGCGATGTGGCGGCCACCACGGCACGCGTCGAACAGCTCAATTTCTACGGCCACGATGCGCGGCTGGTGCTGCAGCTCGAGCAGGGCCTGCGGTTCACCGCATCGGTGCCGGGCATCGACCTGCCGCAGCCAGGCACGCGCGTCGGCTTCCACGTGATCGGACCGGTGGTCGTGTATCGGCGTGATCCCGCATTGCCCACCGCGCGCGACCCGGCGGATCCTGACGCGCAGCGCACGCGTCCGAACGCTGCCGGAACGCAGGGCGACGGCCCGGTGCAGATGCCGCGCCGCGCAGCCGCGCGGAGTAACCCGTGACGCGACACCGACGGAGGCGAAGATGGGATTGCTGGTAGACGGCAACTGGCAGGACAAGTGGTACGACACCGAGAGCACGGGCGGGCGCTTCGAGCGCGCCGCGAGCCAGTTTCGCAACTGGATCACCGCGGATGGGTCGGCGGGACCATCCGGTGAGGGCGGCTTCAAGGCGGGGGAGGGTCGCTATCACCTGTACGTGTCGTACGCGTGTCCGTGGGCACACCGCACGCTGGTAATGCGGGCGTGGAAGGGCCTCGAGTCATGCATCGACGTCTCGGTGGTGCATCCCCTGATGCTGGAAAACGGCTGGGAGTTCCGCGCCGACTTCGATGGTGCGACCGGCGATCGGTTGTACGGGCTCGACAAGCTCTACGAGCTGTACCTGAAGGCCGACCCGCACTACAGCGGCCGGGTCACGGTGCCGACGCTGTGGGACAGCGAGCGCCAAACCATCGTCAACAACGAGTCGTCGGAAATCATCCGGATGCTCAACGGCGCGTTCGACGGGATCGGTGCGAAGCCCGGTGATTACTGCCCAACGGACCTGCACGCGGAGATCGATGCCATCAACCAGACCGTCTACGACCGCGTCAACAACGGCGTGTACAAGGCCGGTTTTGCGACCAGCCAGGCCGCCTACGACGACGCTGCCACGGCGCTGTTCGAGACCCTGGAGGATCTCGAGCGCCGGCTGGGTGAAACGCGTTACCTCGTCGGCAACACGTTGACCGAAGCGGACTTGAGGCTATGGACCACGCTGGCGCGTTTCGACGCCGTCTACGTCACGCACTTCAAGTGCGACCGCAAACGGATCGCCGATTATCCGAACCTTGAAGGCCTGCTGCGCGAGATCTACCAGATGCCGGGCGTCGCGGACACGGTGCACCTCGACCACATCCGCAACCACTATTTCCGTAGCCACCGCACGATCAATCCGCACGGGATCATTTCGATCGGGCCAAAACTTGATTTCAAAGCGCCGCACGGACGCGAGCGGCTGGGCAAGCGGGAGATTCGCGGGGCTGCGGTTTCGGCGGCGTGAATCGGTCCACCGTGCGACCCGATTCGAGCGGCGCTTCATCATCATTCATGGTCATTCCGGGGCTGCCCGCGCTCTTTGCGGGCAGAACCCGGAATCCAGATGTTCGGCCATTTCGCCACAAAAACTGGATTCCGGGCTCCATCGCCGATGAAGCCGGCGATGGCCCCGGAATGACGACTTTGGGGTTCGTGCGCGGCCGTGTTGCTTGCAACCTTTCGCGAAAAATTGAAGCGCGCAAGCTGCGCACAGCCGGCGTGAGCGCTGCCAACCTACCGCGACGACACGTACTTCTCTCTGCGGATGTGTTTGATCGGCAGTCCGTATTCCTTCAACTGCGTGAACGCCGCGTCGACCATGTCGGGATTGCCGCACAGGTAGGCGATGTCGTGCTCGGGGTCGATGCTGAGCTCCGGCAGCACGTCCTGGACGTGGCCGCTGCGGTCGTTGGGCCGTGGCGCCGCGCGCGCCGCGCGCGACAGGCAGGGATGGAAGGTGAACTCGGGATGCTTGCCCGCAAACGCCTCGAATTCCTCGCCGTACAAAAGTTCCTGCTCGTTGCGCGCGCCGTACAGCAGCACGAAGCGCCGCCCGTGTTCCGCGATCAGCTTTTCCATTCGCGGCAGCATCGCGCGATAGGGCGCGATGCCGGTACCGGTGGCAACGAGGATGTAGCGCCAGTTCGCGTCGTCGTTCATCAGGCAGAAGCGCCCGTACGGGCCGCTGGCTTCGATCTGGCCACCGCTCTCAAGGCCGTCGAACAGCCTGGTCGCTGCGCCGCCTTCCACGTACGACACGACCAGTTCCAGCTTGTCGACGGTGCCGGTTCCGTCGACCGGCGTGCCGATCGAGTAGCTGCGCTTGGTGGGCTTGCCGTCGTCGTAGTTGAAATGGACCTGGATGAACTGGCCGGGCGTGAACGCGAACGGGGTGCCGTCGGCGCGTTCGAAGGCCAGGTGCCGTACCGTGGGCGCCAGCATCCGGCTGTCGGCGAGCTTGAGTTGGAAGTGTTCGATCATGTGCAGGGAACGGGCTGGCTGAAGCCAGCGTAACGTTCGGGGGGCAGCGCGACCGTGCGATTCAACAACAGGTCACGCGGGCGAAACTTCTATAATAGGGGATGCCTGCTGATTCCGCTTCGCCTACCTTCGGCACGCCGCCGCGCGGGTCCGCCTCGGCCGGTGCGCTGCCTGCGCTCGAAGTCATCGACCTGCGCAAGACCTACGGGAGCGGCGTCGAAGCCCTGAAGGGCATATCGCTGCGCGTCGAGCGTGGCGATTTCTTCGCGCTGCTGGGTCCGAACGGCGCCGGCAAGTCCACGCTCATCGGGATTCTCTCGTCACTGGTCAATCCGACTTCGGGCGACGCGCGTGTGTTCGGCATTTCCATCCACGCCGATCGCGGCGGTGTGATGCGTCAGATTGGGCTGGTGCCGCAGGAAATCAACTTCAACCAGTTCGAAACGCCGTTCGACATCTGCGTGAACGTAGCGGGGTTCTACGGCATCCCGCGTTCGCTCGCCAAGCAACGTGCCGAGAAGTACCTGAACGAACTGCGCATCTGGGACAAGGCGTTCCAGCAGACCCGGACGATGTCGGGCGGCATGAAGCGGCGCCTCATGATCGCGCGCGCGATGATGAACGAGCCGCACCTCCTGATCCTCGACGAGCCGACCGCCGGCGTCGACATCGAGATCCGCCGCTCGATGTGGCATTTCATCACCGGCATCAACGCCGCCGGCACGACCGTGATCCTCACCACGCATTACCTGGAGGAAGCCGAGCAGCTCTGCCGCAACATCGCGATCATCGACCACGGCGAAATCATCGAGAACTCGTCGATGCGGCGGCTGCTCGCGAAACTGGACGTGCAGTCATTCGTGCTGGACGTCACGGGGTTGGATGGCGCGCTGCCCGAGCTGGAGGGCGTGAAGATCGCACGACGTGACGCGCAGACGCTCGAAGTCGAGGTGCCGAGCACGCACAACCTCAACGCCGTGTTTGCGGGGCTGACCGCGGCCGGCATCACCGTCACCTCGATGCGCACCCGGACCAACCGCCTCGAGGCGCTGTTCCTGCGACTGATCGAGCGCAACGGCGCGTCGACATGAGTAACGTTCGGGCGGCGGGGGAAACCGGGTTCGGTGCCGGTGTGCGCGCCCCGTCCGTGGCCCGCGCCAACCTGGTTGCGCTCTACACCGTCACGCGGCGCGAGATTCGCCGGATGCTGCGCATCTGGACCCAGACGCTGGTGCCGCCCGCGATCACGATGACGCTGTACTTCGTGATCTTCGGCAAGTTGATCGGCAGCCGCATTGGCGAGATCGAGCACGGTTTCAGCTACATGCAGTACATCGTGCCCGGCCTGGTGATGATGAGCATCATCAACAACTGCTATTCGAACATCACGTCCAGCTTTTTCGGCTCCAAGTTCGGTCGCTACGTCGAGGAACTTCTGGCGTCGCCGATGCCGAGCTGGGTGGTGCTGACGGGTTACGTTGCCGGATCGGTGACGCGCGGCGTGCTGGTGGGCGCGATCGTGCTGATCATCGCGTTGTCGTTCACCTCCCTGCATGTCGCGCATCCACTGGTCGCGATCACCACGGTACTGTTGGGCGCGACGATCTTTTCGCTGGCGGGCTTCATCAATGCGGTGTACGCCAAGCGTTTCGACGACATCGCGATCGTGCCGACGTTCGTGCTGCAGCCGTTGACGTTCCTGGGGGGGGTGTTCTATTCGGTCAACATGTTGTCGCCCCTGTGGCGCGATGTGTCACTGGTCAATCCGATCCTGTACATGGTCAGCGCGTTCCGCTTCGGCATCCTCGGGGTCAGCGACGTGCCCGTGTGGACGGCGTACCTCGTGATGCTGGCGTTCGTGTTCGCGCTCGGCGCGTTTGCCCTGTGGCTGCTGCACAAGGGCGTCGGGCTCCGATCGTAGCCGCGTGACGGTAGGAGCGCGCCTCGCGCGCGACCGGGGCTGCAACGTACGAAGGACACCGGTCGCGGCGAGGCCGGCTCCTACAGCATCTGGCAGTTGTTCGCGCGTGCAGTGGACGATGGCACGGCGCCGCTTTCGCACGGGAAACGCCAAGCCGCTCCGGATTAAGATCGACGCATGAAGGCGACTGTCGCCGGGTTCCTTCTCTTGGCCTGCATCGGGTGGTGCGGATGCGCCCACGCGCAGGTGTTCAAGTGCACCGCGCCGAATGGCGCCGTCGCGTTCCAGGACCACGCCTGCGTGGCCGGACAGCGTCAGGAATTGATCGACGTCCCGAGCCACGCGCCGCCGGGTTACGTGCCGCCGCCGGTCGCGACGGCGCCTTCACCGGCAATGGCGACTCCGCCGGCGGTCCCGCCGCCGTTGCCGCCGCCGACGCCATTGCCCGTGATGTACGCCTGTGTCGGCGCCGTGAACGGCAAGCACTACCTCACCCGCTCGCCGCCCGCGCCGTACCTCGCGCCACTGGGCATGCTGGGCTATCCGCCGCTCAGTCTCGTGCAGGCCTACGGCTCGCCGGGCGGAGCCAGGGTACCCGTCGTGCCGGAACCCCGCGCGCCCGGCAATCCGCCGCCTCCGAGGGGCATCGTCGGCACGGGCATGACCGAAGTGCAGGACTACTGCCTGCCGGCGACGCGCGCGCAAGTGTGCCGGTTCGTCCAGAAGGAATACGACGCGAACCAGCACAAGTTGAACCTTGCCGTGCCGCGTGAACAGCCGCCATTGGAGCAGCGTGCGCAACAATTGTCGGCGCAGTTGAAGAACTGTTGAGCGCGCCACTCGACTTCGGCGTAGCCCGGATGCAGCCGCGCAGCGACGGAATCCGGGAGAGGGCATTGCGATGTGTCCCCGGATTCCGCTTCGCTGCATCCGGGCTACTTGCCGAAACCGTCCTACGCGCTCAGCGTCAGCTTCGGCGTGGGTGCGTGCCGGCGTTCGTGCGCGAGCAGCCAGCGCTTGATCGGCAGGCCGCCGCCGTAACCGACGAGATCGCCGTGGCTGCCGATCACGCGGTGGCAAGGCACCACGATCGAAAGCGGATTCGCGCCATTGGCGGCGCCGACGGCGCGCACCGCGCGCGGCCTGCCGATGTGCCGGGCGATGTCGGCGTAGCTCGCGGTTTCGCCGTACGGAATTGTCAAAAGCGCGCCCCACACTTCGAGCTGGAACGGCGTGCCGGATGGATGCAGCGGCAACTCGAACTGCTGTCGCGTGCCCGCGAAGTATTCCTCGAACTGGCGGCGGGCGCTGCGCAGCTTCGCCGCCGACGGTTTCGCGCCGTCCGGCGGCGCCGCCGGCTTGCCGCGTTGGGGCAGGCCCACCTCGGCGAGGGCGGCCCCGTCGCTCACCAGCAGCAGCGGGCCGATGGGCGTATCGATGTCGTCGCAGTACAACATTCCACTCAGGACAATCCGATTAGAACCCGTAACTCAGGAAGCCGCCGTCGACGGCCAGGACCTGCCCGGTGATGAAACTTGCCGCGGGCAGGCACAGGAACGCGACCGCGGACGCCACCTCCTCGGGCTCGCCGATGCGCGCCATCGGCGTGCGGTCGAGGACCTCCTCGAGGTAATCCGGATCGGACAGCGCCTCGTCGGTGCGCCGCGTGCGGATGTACCACGGCGCCACCGCGTTGACACGGATGCCGTCGTCGGCCCATTCGCAGGCAAGGTTGCGGGTCATCTGGTGCAGCGCGGCCTTGCTCATGCCGTAGGCGGCGCCGGTGCGCACGTGGGTCGCGCCCGACACCGAGCCCACGTTGACGATCGCGGCGTGGCCATGCTGGGCGAGGCGCGGGTAGGCAAGCCGGCACAGGTCGAATGCCGCGATGGTGTTGAGCCGGAACACCTCCTCGAGTGCGGCGGGCTCGAGATCCGCCGTCGGGCGCTTGATGTTGCCGCCCGCGTTGTTGACGACCAGCGACAGCGGCGCGTCGAGATCGGCAATCCAGTCGAAGATGGCGAGCCGGTCCTCGGCATCGCTCAGGTCGGCGGAGAAGAAACGCGGCTCGCTGTCGGGGGAATCCTCGCGCAGCTCGTCGCACACCGTCTGCAATTGCGCCTCGTCGCGTGCGACCAGCAGCGGATGCGAGCCGAGTGCGGCCAACTCGTGCGCGCAGGCAAGGCCGATGCCGCGGCTCGCGCCCGTGATCAGGCAAACCTGGCCATCGAGCCGCCAGCGACCGGTGGAAGCGTTC
>JBOHYX010000042.1:0-12174 GCA_050738115.1 Rhodanobacteraceae bacterium | reverse complement strand
GCGCAGCCTGGTAGCGCATCTGCCTGGGGGGCAGGGGGTCGTGGGTTCGAATCCCGCCGCCCCGACCATCTTGATGCGATCTTCCCTGATCGCTGCGCCGTGCAGCCGGCGCGCGCCGATCGTGACTCGCGATCAGGTGAGGCCAGAACGGCCATCCATCGCCTGACTTCTCGCGAAGCGTTCCTTTGCGACCTCCCTGATCGCTGCGCCGTGTAGCCGGTGCGTGCCGGCCCAGTCCTAGACCCGCCGCACGGGATCGCGCAGCAACTGCAGCAGTTGCTCGAGTTCCAGGCGCATCTGGTGCACGATCTGCTGCGAGATCGAAGCCTCCATCCGCCCCTGCTGGCCTTCGAGCCGCGCGCGCGCACCCGTGATCGTGAAGCCCTGGTCGTACAGCAGCGCCCGGATCTGGCGGATCATCAGCACGTCGTGGCGCTGGTAGTAACGCCGGTTGCCGCGCCGCTTGACTGGATTCAGCGCCGGGAACTCCTGCTCCCAATACCGCAGCACGTGCGGCTTGACCGCGCACAGTTCGCTGACTTCGCCAATCGTGAAATACCGCTTGGCGGGAATCGGCGGAAGCTCGTTATTGTTGCCCTGATCCAGCATGGTTCTCGACCCTCTGCTTCAGCTTCTGCCCCGGGCGAAACGTCACGACGCGACGCGCGGAGATCGGAATCTCCTCGCCCGTCTTGGGGTTGCGTCCGGGCCGCTGGTTCTTGTCGCGCAGGTCGAAGTTGCCGAAACCGGACAGCTTGACCTGCTCCCCCCGCTCGAGCGCCTCGCGCAGCACCTCGAAGAAGGTATCCACGCACTCCCTTGCCTCCCGCTTGTTGAGGCCCACGTCCGTAAACAGGCGCTCGGCCATTTCCGCCTTGGTCAGCGTCACGCGAATCTCCCGCAATCCCGATGATGTCCCGCTGCAGTCGACGTCCACATACTCCACACCCGCCACTCGAACCTCCGATGCCGCTCGCGTCTTCGACGCGGCCGGAGTGCCCCGCGATGGCCGTCAGCTTCGAAGTTTGGCCCCCAATTCGCTTTCCAGCCGTCTCACCGCGTCGGCGACGTAGCTGTCCGCGTCCTGATCCGTAAGCGTGCGGGAACTGTCCTGCAAAATCAAGCCTATAGCAAGACTCTTTCGACCTTCGCCCAAACCCGGACCGCGGAAGTCGTCGAACAGGACCACCCGGTCGAGGGTCGCCGGTAGCGTCGAACGGATCGCCCGCGCAACCCGCGCCCACTGGACATCCGCATCGACTTCGATCGCGATGTCGCGCCGGATCGAGGGGAAGCGCGGTAGTTGTTTTGTTTGTGGAATCAATCGCTTGATAAGCGATTCCAACGTGAGTTCGAAAGCGTGGACCGACGCGACATCGAGGTCCCGCTGCAACGCCGGGTGCAGCTCGCCGATCGCGCCGACCGCCACGCCGCCGCGCAGCACCCGCGCGCCGCGACCGGGGTGTAGCCAGGACGGAAGCCTGGTGGTATCGAAGGACCATTCGCGCGGCGCGCCCGAACGTGCGATCAGCGCCGCCAGGTCCCCCTTGATGTGATGAAAATCGAGCGCGCGCTTCGGTTCGCCCCACTGTTCGGCGTGCGCATTGCCGCAGGCGACCGCCGCCAGCATTCCGGTCTCTATGGGCACCGCACCGCGGTCCCCGGTCCCCGGTCCCCGGTCCCGGCTTTCGAACACCACCCCCGTCTCGAACATCCGCACCCTCGCCTGTTGGCGATTGCAGTTGCGCCGCAGCGCCTCGACCAGGCCCGGCAGCAACGATGTGCGCATGGTCGCAAGGTCAGCCGACAGCGGATTCGCGAGCGGCACGGCACCGGCATCCAGTCGCCATGTATGCAGAAGCTGCGGATCGACGAATGCATAGCAGATCGCCTCGTGGTAATCGCGCGCCGCGAGGCTCTCGCTGAGCGCCGACACGGTGATGGCCGATTCGTCCGCGTGCGGACTCGGCGGCGCGCCGGCGGGAAGACTCGCGGGAATCGCATCGTAGCCGTGGATGCGCGCGACTTCCTCGATCAGGTCTTCCTCGCGCTCGATGTCGAAACGCCGCGGCGGCGGCGTGGCGCGCCAGCCGCCGGATTCGGGTTCGACGCGCATGCCGAGGCCGGTGAGGATCCTCTCCACCTCGGCATCCGCGACCTCGACACCCAGTACGCGTGCGAGGCGTGCGCGCCGCAGCAACACCGCCGCGCGCCTGGGCAAATGGTCGGGTGCCACGGCTTCGATGACTTCGCCGGGCGCCCCGCCCGCAATCTCGAGCAGCAGCGCCGTGGCACGCTCGATCGCACCCCGTGGCGCTTCGGGGTCGACGCCGCGCTCGAACCGGAACGCGGCGTCGGTCGCGCGGCCGAGCTTGCGCGCACGTCCCATGATTGCCGCCGGCGCAAAATGCGCGGCCTCGAGGAACACGTCGCGCGTGGCGTCGGTGACGCGCGACGCGTGGCCGCCCATCACGCCGGCCGCCGCAAGCGCCTCCGCGTCATCCGCGATCACCAGAAACGACGGATCGAGCGTGACGGTGCTGTCATCCAGCAGTTTCAGTGTTTCATCCGGCCGCGCGTGGCGCACCACGATCGCGCCATGCAGCTTCGCTTCGTCGAACGCGTGCAGCGGCTGCCCGGTTTCGAGCATCACGTAATTCGTGACGTCCACGATCGCGTTGATGGTGCCGATGCCGGCGGCGCGCAGCCGCTGCGCCATCCATGCGGGCGTCGACGCGGCCGCGTCGATGCCGCGCACCGCGCGGCCGAGGTAACGTGGGCAATCCACGCCGGCCTCGAGGCGGATGTCGCGCGGCGCAGCGATCGTTGCTGGTACCGGTGGCACGTCGAAGGGCCTAGCGCGTGTCCCGAATTCCGCCGCGACCTCGTCGGCGAGCCCGAGCATCCCCAGGCAATCGCCGCGGTTGGGCGTCAGCTCGACTTCGATGACCGCATCCGGCAGGCCGAGATATCCGGCGAGCGATTTGCCGATCGGCGCATCATCCGGCAGCTCCATCAACCCCGACGTGTCGGCGTCGACACCGAGTTCCCTCGCCGAGCACAACATGCCGCGCGATTCCACGCCGCGCAGCTTCGCTGACTTGATCGTGGTGCCGTTCGGCAACTTTGCGCCGATCGTTGCCAGCGGCGCGACGAGCCCCGCGCGCGCGTTCGGCGCGCCGCACACGATCTGCACCTCGCCCTTGGCGGTATCGACGCGGCACACGCGGAGGCGATTCGCGTCGGGATGCGGCTCGCACGCGACGATGCGGGCGACGATCACGCCGTCGAGCGCCGCGCCGACCGTCTCGACGCCGGCCACCTCCAGCCCGCTAAGCGTCAGGCGATCCGCAAGCGCGTTGGCATTGGCCGGAATGTCGACCCGTTCGCGCAACCAGTTGAAGGAACATTTCATGGGCTATGTCGAGCCAAAGGCAAAGCATTTGTCCGCAAAGGACGCAAAGTACGCGAAGCGAACAACAACAATACAGTTGAGTCTTGATTCTCTCCGCATCCGCGCGTCGATTGCAGAGGAGTTCCCATCCTGATCAGCACCAACCCCCGATTTGTCATTCCGGATTCCATCTCCCGTGTAACCGTGACGACCCACGGGAATGGCGAGCAAACCTGGGCTTCCTTCGCGTTCTTCGCGTCCTTCGCGGACAGCTTTGCTTTGAACAACTACGCGAACTGTGCAAGAAACCGCACATCGTTCTCGAAAAACGCGCGGAGGTCACCGACGCCGTAGCGCAGCATCGCCAGACGCTCAATCCCCATCCCGAACGCAAACCCCGTGTAGCGTTCTGGGTCGACGCCGCAGTTTTTCAGCACATTCGGGTGCACCATCCCGCAACCCAGCACCTCGAGCCAGCGCGTGGCGCCATCGGTGTCCCAGCGGATGTCCACTTCCGCAGACGGTTCGGTGAACGGGAAGTAGCTCGGGCGAAAGCGCATCTCGAACGCGCGCCCGAAATACGCTGCCACGAACGCCTTGAGCGTGCCAATCAGATTCCCGAACGTTGCCGACTCGTCAACCAGCAGGCCTTCCACTTGGTGGAACATCGGCGAGTGCGTCTGGTCGGAATCGCTGCGATACACCTTGCCCGGGGCGATGATGCGGATCGGCGGCTGTTTGCCCTGCATCGCGCGGATCTGCACCGGCGAGGTGTGTGTACGCAGCATCCGGCCGTCGCCACCGATTCCGGAGGATATGTAGAACGTGTCGTGCAGCGCGCGCGCGGGATGGTGCGCCGGAAAGTTGAGTGCCCCGAAGTTGTACCAGTCGTCCTCGATCTCGGGCCATTCGGCGACCGAATAACCGAGCTGCGCGAAGATCGCTTCGATGCGTTCGCGGGTACGGGTCAGCGGATGCAGCGTGCCGCGTTCGCCGTTGCGCCCCGGCAGCGTCACGTCGATGCCTTCCGACGCCAGTCGCTGCGCGAGCGCCTCGCGTTCCAGTGTGTCGCGGCGCGCCGCAATGGCGGCGGTCAACGCCTGCTTGGCCGCGTTGACCTCCGCGCCGTGGGTCTTGCGCTGGTCCGGCGGCAACTTGCCGAGCGCCTTCAGCTCGGCGGTAACAGCGCCGCTTTTTCCGAGCAGCGCGACGCGCTGGGCCTCGAGCGCCTCCAGCGTCGCGCTGGCCGTGATCGCGTCGAGCGCCTCATCGATACGTGCGGTCAATGCGTTCATCGCCCCTCTTCGTAGGGCGGACACCGTCCGCCGCACTCATGCGAACCCGGAATGGCGGGCAGTGCCCGCCCTACATCCTCGGGGCCTCCAAACAGAAGCGGGAAGAAGGCACGGCCTCCTTCCCGCTGGGCTTGCATCATAGTCGGCAGCTCGAGACGCCGCGACCGTTCAAGCGGCGAGACTGGCCTTGGCCTTCTCGGCGATCGCACCGAACGCCGCGATGTCGTGCACGGCGAGATCGGCCAGCACCTTGCGATCGATCGTGATACCCCCCTTGTCGAGGCCCGCGATCAGGCGGCTGTAGGACAGTCCGAACTGGCGCGCCGCGGCATTGATGCGCACGATCCACAACGCGCGGAACTGACGCTTCTTCTGCTTGCGGCCGATGTAGGCGTACTGCTGCGCCTTGGTGACGGCCTGCTTGGCGACGCGGTAGACCTTGCGACGGGCGTTGTAGTAGCCCTTGGCGGCATTCAGGGTTTTCTTGTGACGCGCACGCGCGGTGACGCCACGCTTGACTCGTGCCATGGTCGTCTCTCCTTACGCGTAGGGCAGCATGCGCGCGACACGCTTGGCGTCGGCGTCATGGATCTGGTTGGGGGCGCGCAGACCGCGTTTGCGCTTGGTCGACTTCTTGGTGAGGATGTGCGACTTGAACGCATGACCGGCCTTGAACTTGCCGGACGCGGTCTTGCGGAACCGCTTGGCGGCGGCCCGGTTGGTCTTGATCTTTGGCATATGCCACTCCGTTGTCGTTTTCGTGACTGGCGCGGGCGGCGATCGTGCGATCGCGCTTTCCATCCATGCCTGTGCCGGCTTGTTGTCGCGATGGCCAGTGATCCGGCCTTCGCATCTCCACCCACCGCTCCGCGGCGGGTGGGTTGCTCAAACTCCCATTTTCAGCTCGTCATTCCGGGGCTGCCCGCGCTGTTTGCGGGCAGAACCCGGAATCCAGCTCTTCCGACCTAGCCGCAAAAGCTGGATTCGGGGTTCCGCCGCCGATGAAGCATGGCGGCGGCCCCGGAATGACGATTTCTGTTTTCTTTGCGATACCCACTCCGCGTACGGCGTGGGTGCGGTTGATCAGCTACTTCTTCTTGGGGCTGATCATCATCGTCATCTGGCGCCCTTCCATGCGCGGAAACTGATCCACGGTGGCGATTTCCGTAATGTCGTTCTGGATCCGGTGGGCGAGTTCCATCCCCAGTTCCTGGTGGCGCATTTCGCGTCCGCGGAAGCGGATGTTGACCTTGACCTTGTCGCCTTCGTCGAGAAACCGCTGCATGTTGCGCAGCTTGATGTTGTAGTCGCCAACATCCGTGGTCGGCCGGAATTTCACTTCCTTGATTTCGACCTGCTTGGACTTCTTGCGCGCCGCGTTGGACTTCTTCTGCTGCTCGAACTTGAACTTGCCGAAGTCCATGACCCGGCACACCGGCGGATCAGCCGTCGGCTGGATTTCGACCAAATCCAGACCGGCCTCCTCGGCCAGCGCCAGCGCTTCATCCCGCCCCAGGATCCCGACCTGCTCCCCGTCGGCGCCGATCACCCGCACGCGCGGAACGCGGATGTCGTGGTTGCGCCGATTGCTCTTGTTTTCGGTGGCGATACTGTCTTCTCCTCGTCAAGGCCGCCAGCAGTGCCTGGCGTACATTCCGTCAGCGCGGGGCGGGTTCGGCCCGTAGACGTTCGATGAAGGCTGGAAGCGGCATGCTGCCCAGATCCTCACCCGAGCGCATGCGCACGGAAACGGTGCCCTTCTCCTTCTCGCGGTCGCCGACCACGAGGAGCCAAGGTACCTTTTGCAAAGTATGCTCACGAATTTTATAGCCGATTTTCTCGTTGCGCAAATCGCCCCTGGCCCGGAAGCCCGCCTCGTTCAGGTGCTTGGCGACGGTATCGGCGTAATCGGCCTGGCCGTCGGTGATGTTCAGCACCACGGCCTGCACCGGCGCCAGCCAGGTCGGGAAGTTGCCGGCGTGGTGCTCGATCAGGATGCCGATGAAGCGCTCCATCGAGCCCACGATGGCCCGGTGCAGCATCACCGGGGTGTGCTTCTGCGAATCGTCGCCCACGTACTCGGCGCCGAGCCGGCCCGGCATCGAGAAATCGACCTGCATGGTGCCGAGCTGCCAGTCGCGGCCGATCGCGTCGCGCAGGTGGTATTCGATCTTGGGCCCGTAGAACGCCCCCTCGCCCGGCAGTTCCTTCCATTTCGCGCCGGCCCGGCGCAGCGCCGACCGCAAGGCATCCTCGGCCTTGTCCCAGATCGCGTCGTCACCGATGCGCGCATCGGGCCGCAACGCCAGCGCCAGTTCGACGTCGTTGAAGCCGAAGTCGGCGTAGACCTTCAGGGCCTGCCCGTGGAACGCGACGACCTCGGACTCGATCTGGTCTTCGGTACAGAAGATGTGGCCGTCGTCCTGGATGAAGTTGCGCACGCGCATCAGGCCGTGCAGCGCGCCCGACGGTTCGTTGCGGGTGCACGAGCCGAACTCCGCGATCCGGACCGGCAAATCCCGGTAGCTGTGCAGGTTGTCCTTGAAGATCAGCACGTGGCCCGGGCAGTTCATCGGCTTCACCGCGTAGGTGCGCTTTTCCGACTCGGTGAAGAACATGTTGTCCTTGTAGTTGTCCCAGTGGCCCGACTTCTTCCACAACGACACGTCGAGAATCGCGGGGCAACGCACCTCGTCGTAGCCGGTGTCGCGGTACACCCGACGCATGTACTGCTCGACCTGCTGCCACAGCGTCCAGCCCTTCGCGTGCCAGAACGCCATGCCGGGCGCCTCTTCCTGCATGTGGAAGAGGTCGAGCTGCTTGCCGAGCTTGCGGTGATCGCGCTTCTCGGCCTCCTCGATGCGGGTGAGGTAGGCCTTCAGGTCCTTGTCGTTCAACCAGGCAGTGCCGTAGATGCGGCTCAACATCGCATTGTTGGAATCGCCGCGCCAATACGCGCCGGCGGTCTTCATCAGCTTGAACGACTTCAACCGCACGGTATCCGGCACGTGCGGTCCGCGGCACAAGTCGGTGAATTCGCCCTGCGTGTAGAGTGAAAGTTCCTCGTTCGCGGGGATCGACTCGATGATCTCGGCCTTGTAGTCCTCGCCGATCCCGCGGAAAAACTTCACGGCGTCGTCGCGCGACTTCACGCTCCGAACGAGTGGCAGCGATTCCTTCGCGATCTTCTTCATTTCGGCTTCGATCGCAGGCAGATCCTCCGGTTTGAACGGCTCGCCCTTGGGCGCAAAGTCGTAATAGAAGCCGTCCTCGATCACCGGCCCGATCGTCACCTGGGTGCCCGGATGCAGCCGCTGCACCGCCTGCGCCAGCAGGTGCGCGGTCGAGTGACGGATGACATCCAGCGCCTCGGGCGACTTCTCGGTGACGATTTCCACGCGCGCGTCGTGGCCGATGCTGCACGAAAGATCGACCAGCTTGCCGTCGACCTTGCCGGCCAGCGCAGCCTTGGCGAGACCGGCGCCGATGGACGCGGCCACGTCGCGCACGCTGGGCGGCGCGTCGAAGGACTTGGTGCTGTTGTCGGGGAGTGTGATGGTGATCATGGGGTGACGAGCGACGAGGATGAGTGACTGGGACCGCGAACCGGAAGAACGTTACAACCCACTCGTCATTCCGGGGCCGCCCGCGCTGTTTGCGGGCGGAACCCGGAATGACAAGCCTTTCACAACGCGGTGATCGCAACCGCCAGCGAGGTAGCCCGGGTGAAGCGAAGCGGAATCCGGGGTGACCCACCGACGCGCCCTGGGTTGCAGCGCCGGGCGCCGTCATCCGCGGTACCTGCGACAACAAAAAAGGGCGCCAAGCGCCCACGGGTAACCGGCAAGGCGCGCTCGCTCAGGCTGGGATCGTCGTAGTCTCCATGTCGCACGCTCGACCGGCGTTGCCGCGGGCCACCTTGCTTGGATCGGAACACCTGCAAACTTAATGCAGCCCCCGCACGGCGTCAACGACGACCCGCACGGAATTTGAGCGCGTCCCGCGATCCCGCTACACTGCGCGCCCCGACCGTCGCCGCCGGGATGTACGGCCGCATCGCGTGGGCAGTTAGCTCAGCGGTAGAGCACCGCCTTGACATGGCGGTGGTCAGAGGTTCGATCCCTCTACTGCCCACCACTCGAATGACCGCCGCCTCGCGCGCGATCGCGCGCGCCGAGTCCCCTGCACAGCTTCCAGGCCGCGTTCGCGCCGCCAAAAGAGGATCCGGGAACAGGGTTTCCCTTCTCTCTCCGGGAGAAGGTGCCCCAAAGGGGCGGATGAGGGTACGCACTCGCGCGGCGTCGCCATTTGATCCTCGGGCTGACCACGAACCTCGCAGTCGACGGAGTGCTTGTTTCGGCGCCATCGCCCAGAGGGCGCGAGCCTCAATCAGCGGGCGGCGACGACGCCAAGGGGTGACCTGGACCGCATCGAACGCAGGCCCGTCGCCTCCCACGGGTGCCGCACCACCAAAGCTCGTCATTCCGGGGGCCGCGCCGGCTTCATGGCGCGGGAACCCGGAATCCAGTTCTCCTGAGCTTGCTGGCGGCATCAAGCCAGCGCTGCCGATGCACCGGTGCAGCCGGAGCCATGCCGCGGTTTACGCAGTCGGACGCTTCCCGCCGACCATGGCGAGCTCACTCTCCGGCGGAGGCCTGCCGCGCGTGATCGACGTCCTGGGTGGCATCAGCAATCACTTAATCGAATCCGGCACCTGGGGCGCCACCGGAATCGTGTCGCTGACGTTCAAGCGCGGGCGCCCCGGGATTGATCGCCGGCACAACGTGTCGACACGCGACAAGGTTGCGATGCCGCCGACCCGGTCGTTGCGTCCGGGCACGTCAAGTGCAATGCGTCCTTCGTGCACGATCTCGAGTTTGACCGGCACGTCACCTACTGCCACGAACATCCTGATCCCGTACTGGTCAGCACGCACCTCGCGCTCCAATGCGGCGGGCGCACGCGCCGGAAGCGTGATCGGTCCGAGGTCGCGCGCGCCCACCAGGCGGTGCCCCAGGTCGCGATACCCGGCCTGGTCGGACACCAGGAAATCGATGTCGATCGATTCGCGGTATTTGCCGTGTGTCAACGCAATGGCCGTACCGCGACCGAACCAGCATCGATCACTGCGCAGCAGACCGCCGTCCACGCTGTCCAGCACCCATGCAATGCGCTGATGATGGGGGCGTTCAAATGGTGGCATGCACGTCACCGAACGTCTTCCCAAGCGCCTGCATCAAGTCTCGCTCCCGTTGCGACAGCCCGTCCTTGTCCAGGTGTCGTCCATTGCGTTCGTACAAACCCCAAGCCTCGCGCGGGCTGAGGTCTTCCGACCCTTGCCGTACTTGCCAGGCGAGCCGGCGCAATCCCGCGAAATCGGCCAGGTGGATACGCAAGGGCAGCCACTCATCAAGCGACGGCGCGTGGTCCCCGGAAGCCGCCGCCTCGTGCGCTTCCGCCGCGACCAGCGTTACTTCCATGTCCAGGGCGGCGGCGGCCGCCAGCAGGAACCCCCAAGCGACGCCCAGCTCGCCCTTTTCCAGACGGTGCCACGTCACCCGCGACATCTGCGCGGCCTCGGCTGCAGCGGTCATGCTGATGCCCAAAGCCTTGCGGCGCGCGCGCAGCGCCTGTCCCAACGCGTGAACCACCGTGTCGATCGTGGATGCCATACTTCACCGCCGAGTCGCCGTTAGTTGTATCTGATTTTACACATTCATGGTGCTTTGTACAAGATCTGTTACATACCATGACCAAATCCCACGCCGGCCCACCCTTCTGCACGGGTCTGCCGCGCGTGATCGATGTCCTGGGCGATCTCAGCAATCACTGATCGAATCCGGCACCGTGGGCGCCATCGGAATCGCGTGGACGGCGTTCCGGCGCGGGCGCATCGGGCTTGTGTTGATCGTGACCACGGGTGCGGCCGCTTAACCGTGTGCGACGCCTGCGTTTGCATCGCAACGTAGTCGATGACGCCCGCTCTGTCCTGTCTCTTTGCTGCCACCCAGCGCACTTTCACGAGCCAGTCTCGTCGTCAGCTCGACGAAGCAATTCGTCACGACGGGCCGCGGGTTCGGCCACAATCTCTTCATCGGAGGAATGGAAGCCTGCAACCCTTTGTTCCCGCGCGATCTGGACCTTGCGACGAAGGAATTGGTCGTAATCCCGCGCCTGCCGGCGGCGTGCGACGTATCCGCGCATCAACTCACGCAAGACCTGGGCAGCGGGTCGACGATCTGCCGCCGCTTCGGCATGAACGTATCGCGCAGCTCGGGCTCGATCTTCATCGTGAACACGGTCTTGGTCGACATGCCGCTGGCCTCAGGCTTGGCTACATACTTCGTATATACGAAAGCATTACGCGTCAACATCGATCGTGGAACATCCGCGCGTCGGCAGCCGCGACCTTGCGGTTTGCGCCGTTCAGCCCTTGGCACCGACAATGCCCGGCTGGCTTCCGGCGAAGGCCCGCCACGCGTGATCGATGTCCTGGGCGGTATCAGCAGTCCCCTGATCGAATCCGGCACCGTCGGCGCCATCGGCGTCGCGTCGTTGGCGTTCCGGCGCTGGCGCACCGGGATTGCACTTGTAGTGGCCGCCGCGGCGTGGGCGTGGCTGTGCGCGACGCCTGCCTTCGCGTTCCTGCTGTGGCGCGGGCTGGCGGATCAGTACCCGCCACGATCGCCGGCCGCGTACCCTCACGCCGACGCGATCGTCCTCGTGGGCGGCGGACCCATGCCGCGACCGCTGGACAAGTGGAACGCGGCTAGCAACCCGGCGCTATCCACCCCGCTCGGCTTCGCGGTCGCGCTATACAGAGCCGGGAAGGCGCCGCTGCTGGTGGCAACCGGGAATTACGGCGCGCCAACGTTTCGTCGCACGATGGTGCGCCAAGGCGTACCGCGCTCGGCGCTTCGACAGGAACCGGCCAGCCGGACCACGCACCAGGACGCGCACTACGCCGAAGAGGCGCTGGAATCACCCAATAAGACCATCCTGCTGGTGGCGACCAACCTGCACATGCCCCGGACAGCCGCATCATTCCGGCGCCAAGGCTTCAAGGTGATCGCCGCACCGGCGCACCATTCACCACGCTTCAGCCGCCGCGATCCGTCGCCGTGGCCGAATCGCGCCTCGATTGCCGCGACCGGCGCCTGCCTGCACGAATACATCGGGCTCTTCTATTACCGACTGCGTGGGTGGGCCGCTCGATGAGCTCAGGACGCCTGACCCGTCGCCGATTGGCGACGGGGCTTGTACGTGACTTGGACAGGATGTGGCACGGGCGAATTTCCGATCGCGAACACAGGCGTTGATGGAGCGCCCGCCATCGAATCGGTATATCGACCTATCCTTTCGCCATCCAGCCTTCCCTGATGGAAATACAAAGACACGACAGTCCAGAAGTTCTGGCGGCGAAGGTCGTCAGCGGATCCGGGACCAGCCGTGCACGGCGCCGGCATGACAGCAGCGCCGCGGGTT
>JBOHYX010000041.1:0-12194 GCA_050738115.1 Rhodanobacteraceae bacterium | reverse complement strand
AATCGGTGATCTGGTTCGTCGCGAGCTTGTCGGAATAGAAGCCGAGGTACATCGACGCGACCTGCTGGCCCGTCTGCAGGGTGATCACCGGCTGCTGCGCCTGCGGCGGCAACTGGTTCTTCACCGAATTCACCAGCGAGGAGATCTCCGTCAGTGCCTTGTTGCCGTCGTAATTGAGGCGCAGCGTCGCGGTAATCATCGACACGCCCGGCGTGGAGGACGAGGTCAGGTAATCGATGCCCTGCGCCTGCGCGATGGCCTGCTCCAGCGGCTGGGTGATGAAGCCGGCCATCGTCTGGGCGTCCGCGCCGAAGTACACCGTCTGCACCGTGATGGTGGCGTTTTCCGTCTTCGGGTACTGGCGGATCGGCAGCGAAGTCACGGCGCGCAGGCCCAGCACCAGGATCAGCAGGCTGATCGTGGCGGCAAGGACGGGACGCTTGACGAAAAGGTCGGTGAATTTCATGTGGGACTCTTGCCGATGGATTGATCGTGCGGTTGTAGGAGCGCGCCTTGCGCGCGACCGGGGCCGCGATGGGCGCCCGAACGCCGGTCGCCGGAAAAGAAGAAGCAGGCGCTGCGCGCCGGCCGGCTCCTACTCTTCGGTTGGACGCGGATTCGGATCGAATGCCGGTTGCACCGTGTTGTTGATGTTCACCGGCGTACCGTTCTTGAGCTTCAACTGGCCGCTGGTGACGATCACGTCGCCCGGCTTGATGCCGGCCAGGATCGCGACCTGGTCGCCGCGGGTCGGGCCGGTGGTGACCAGCACCTGCTCGGCGTAGTGCGACGGCCCGGACTTCGCGTCGGCCGGCTTCGGGTCGGCGACGGGCTTCGTCGCCGCGGACTTGTCGGGGGCGCCGCTCGCAGGCGGCGCGCCTGCATGCACCACGAACACGGTGTCGCCGTACGGCGCATACGCGACCGCGGTCTGCGGCAGGGTCAGATAACGGCGCGTGGCGCCCGCGTCCACCGCCACCTTCGCGAACATCCCCGGCATCAGCAGCTTGTCGGGATTGGGCACCGTCGCCTCGACGCCGATGTTGCGCGTCTGAAGGTCGATCTTGGGATCGGTCGCGCTGACCTCGCCGTGGAAGCTCTTGCCCGGGAACGCGTCCGCGCTCACCTCGACCTTGCCCCCGACCTTGAACGCGTCCAGCGAGGACTGCGGCAGCGTGAAATCCACGTACACCGGGTCGAGTTGCTGGACGGTCGCCACGGTGGTTCCCGCGTTGATGTAATCGCCGGGGTTCGCAGTGATGATGCCGACGCGGCCCGCGAACGGCGCGCGCAGGGTTTTCTTGGCGACCAGCGCGGCCTGCGCCGCGGCTTGGGCCTCGGCATTTTTCAGGCTCGCCATGTCGCTGTCGTACTGCGCGCGGCTGATCGCCTGCACCGCAAGCTGTTCCTGCGAGCGTTTCGCCGTCAACCGCGCGAGCTCGGCGGTGGCCTGGAGCGCGGCCAGCGACGCGCGGTCCTGGGCGTCGACCAGCTTCATCAGCACCTGACCCTGCTGGACGTCCGCGCCGGATTTCACTTCGACCTTCTCGACCAGCCCCGCGACCTCGAATGCAAGGTCGCTGCCGTGCACCGCACGCACGTTGCCCACCGCCTCGACGTGCGGCTGCCATTCCTGGTACGCCGCCGTCATGGTGCTGACCGTCTGCGGCGGATTGGCCATGGACTTCATGAACTTGCCGATCATGATGCCCTTGAAAGTGTTGAAGCCGACCAGCAGCGCGAACAGCAGCACCACCGCGACGATCACGATGATGAGGCGCTTGCGCTGACCGGGCTTGCGGGAGGCTGTGTCGTCCGCCATACATTTCTCTTTTCTTTTGCGATCGTCCCTGATCGCTGCGATCAGGAAGACGATCCGTTGTGTGAAGGATCTGCGTCGATGCAGGACCAGAACGGCCATCCATGGCCTGAGGGTTTACTTTTGCGATCGTCCGTGATCGCCGCGACCACGAAGCTCCGCGCCAGCGGAAACTGCAGGCGTTGCCACAGCACCAGAACGGCCTTCCCTGGCCTGACTTTCAGCAGAACGGCTCCACCCGCCGCCCAGCGCGGCATAGAGCGCGGCGGTGTCGGTGAGGCGCGCGCTGCGCGCCTGGATTTCGGCGACGCGCGCCTGCTGGTACTGGCGTTCGGCCGAAAGCAGGTTCAGGTAATTGACGGCGCCGACCCGATATTGCGCACGGGTCAGGTCGAGCAACCTGCTCGCGTCGCGCTCGGCGTCGTTCTGCACCTTGAGCGACTCCGCGTCGTAGCCGAGAGCCTCCAGCGAATCGGCAACGTTCTGGAAGGCGACCAGCACCGTCTGCTGCCAGTCCGCCAGCGCCGCGTCCATCCCGGCCTCTGCCGCACGCTTCTGGTGCAGCAACTGGCCGCCGTGGAACAACGGTTGCAGCAGGCCAAGGCCCAGCGACCAGCCGCCCGTGCCCGCGCCGAGCAGGCCCGACGTCGTGAGCGACTCCGACGCGAGGCTGCCGCTCAGGGTGATGTTGGGCAGCATGTCCGCGGTCGCGACGCCCACCGCGGCCGTGGCCGCGTGCAGTTGCGCCGCGGCGGCGCGGATGTCGGGGCGCTGCGCCACCAGCGTCGAAGGCAGGCTCACGGGCACGT
Source organism: Rhodanobacteraceae bacterium (assembly GCA_050738115.1). GTDB lineage: Bacteria > Pseudomonadota > Gammaproteobacteria > Xanthomonadales > Rhodanobacteraceae > 66-474. Next base: position 9,566 of record JBOHYX010000041.1, on the reverse strand, counting down.
CGACGGGCAGCGTGACCTTGTCCAGGGTCACCGGCCGCAGCGCCATTTGCGAGGGCGTGGTGCCGAGATACGTCGCGAGCTGGTTGCGGATCGCGGCGAGCTGTTTTTCGAGCGGCGGCAAGGTCGCCTGGGTTGCGGCAAGCTGCGTGCGCACGGCCAGCGTGTCCGACAGCGACTTGGCGCCGATGGCCTGCTGCTTCCGAGTGATGTCGAGTTCCTGCTGGAGCGAGGCGACGATCTCGCGCGTGGCCCTCACCTGCTCGCGCAGGGAAGCTTCCTGCAGCGAGGCAGTCACGACGTTCGCGGCGAGCGCGAGATAGGTGGCGTCGAGCTGGGCCCGCTGCACGTCGGCCTGCGCCTGCTGCGCCTCGATGCCGCGACGCACGCCGCCGAACACGTCGAATACGTAGCCGACGCTGACGCCCGCGTTGTAGATGTTGAAGGGCCCGAGCGCCTGGCCGGTGGGCGACTGCAGCGCCGATTCCTTGGTACGGGTCGCACCGAGGTTCGCGTCGAGCGAGGGGAACAGCGCGCCCCCCGCAGCCTTCGCGTTTTCCTCGGCCTGGCGCAGCGACGCCTGCGCCGCGGCGATCGACGGACTGTGCCGGAATGCCTGCTCGATGCGCCGGTCGAGTTCGGCATTGCCGAACGTCGTCCACCACCGTTGCGGCACGTTTTCGCCTTCGAGGAACCGTTGCGCATCGCCGCCGGCCGTATCGGCCGACGCCGTGGCGGCCGGCAGCGGCGATGCCGTGAACCGGTCGACGTCGGGCGCCGCTGGCGCACGGAAATTCGGGCCGACGGCGCATCCGGCAAGCGCAAATGCGGCGATCATCACTGCGGCCCGCCAGGCGGTGGGCTTCAACTTGATCATGGGGAGCGACTTTCAGGCTGGGGGACGGTCTGAAGCGTTCGGCGACACGCTTTGCGGGTGGCTCACATAACTGGACCGCGCGGTATTGTATTTGTGTGAAGTGCAGTGTGCAACACGCGCGCTCATGACGAAAGAGCCGAACGTCATGCCCTGTCGGGTGACACTCGTCACCTGCGCCGCGCGGGAATCCTGCATGTCACCGCGACGATCGAGCCGCGTGCGATTCGACACTTGGCGGCGCCACTCACAGCCGCTGTCGCGGAAAGTCAGGCAAAGGATGGCCGTTTTGGACCCGCGGGACCGAAGACGTGCCAAGTTATTCCATCTCCAGTTCGATAGTGCCTCATCTTCCTAAAATGGTCGTCATTCCGGGGCTGCCCGCGCTGTTTGCGGGCAGAACCCGGAATCCAGCGCCTTTGCTTTTGGGTAGGAGAGACACTGGATTCCGGGTTCCATCGCCGACAAGGCCGGCGATGGCCCCGGAATGACGAGGTTTTTTGTGACTTATGAAGTGGAAATGGAGTTACACCGACGATCGACGGCGCAGGGATCAGCGACAATCGCACATCATCTGCGATCGCCCTTCCAGGCCTCGGCGAGGTATTCGCGGCTCTGCATCTCGATCAGCCGGCTGATGGTGCGGGCGAAGTCCCCGCGCAACCGCTTGCCGTCGTACAGCTCGACGACCGGCGTCTGCGCGGCCACCGCCAGCTTGACGCGGCGGTCGTACACCTCGTCGATCAGGTGCACGAAACGTTGCGCGGCGTCCTCGCTGAACGGCGTGAACTGCGGCAGTCCCGAGATCAGGATCGCGGGATAGCTCCGTGCCAGCTCGATGTAATCGGCCGAGCCGTAGGGCCCATCGCACAGCGCCGCGAAGTCGAACCACACCGCCTGCGGGCACGCCCGGCGCGCCAGGAAAATCCGGTCGTTGATGCGAAGGTCAACCGTTTCCCGGAACCTGCCGCCAACCAGCTCGTCGAACAGTTGCGCGAGCGTCGCCTCGGCGCGCGCGTCGTCCGGCGTCAACCAGATCGGGGCGCGGGTCAGCGCGCGCAGGCGCCAATCATGCGGAGAGGCGAGTTCCAGCACCTCGCAGCACGCCTCGAGCAGGTCGATCGCGGGCAGGAACCGGGCACGCTGCAGGCCGTCGCGGTACAGGTCGCGCGGTGGCGTGTTGGAAGTCGCGACCAACGCGACACCGCGCTTGAACCGTGCGCGCAGCAGTCCATACAGGATCGTCGCATCGCCGATGTCGGCCACCCTGAACTCGTCGAGGCACAGCACTCGCGCGCGCGTGGCGATGTCGCGCGCGACGCGCGGCAATGGATCGCGCACCTCGCCGAGCGCACGCAGATCGGCGTTCACGTCCAGCATGAAACGATGGAAGTGCTCGCGCCGCACGGCGTCGCGGGGCGCCGACGCCACGAACTGATCCATCAACATCGTCTTGCCGCGCCCGACCGCCCCCCACAGGTAGATGCCGCGAAGCGCGGAGTGGCGGCCGGCCGCACGTGCGCGCCAGCGCGCGATCACGCCCGCGGGGGCAGCCACAAGCTCGGCGTACAGGCGATCGAACGCCACCAGCGCCCGGCGCTGCGCCGGATCGTCCTGCCACAGCCCCGCGGCAATCCCTCGCGCATACCGCGTGCTCGGCGTGTCGCGCGGATCGGGCATCGTCAAATCCATGTGGCACGATCCGGCTCGGGAAGCGGTCGCAAGCAGGCGGGTTGCGTTGCCATCGGACAGGTTTGTCGCGCGCCCCGGGCGAAACCGCCGTGGTCATCGCCGGACCAAGGATGGTCGTTCCGATGCGCATGAACCGCGGGCGCGATATCTCCGGCGAGTGGGGTCGAAGCAGCGATCAGGGACGATCGCATCGGTACGCGGCCGTTCTGGTCCCCACGCGCCCCGGGCAATCCCACCCCTCAGTCGCCAGCCGAAACTGCGATCAGGGACGAATCGCTAATCGCGCCGGGGGCAGCCATGCGCGGACGCCGTTCTTCACCGCGCCGCGCAAATCCATCAGCCGCCGGTGGAAGAAGTGCCCGGTTTCCGGCATGCGGACCAGGACCGGTTTGGGATCCAGCGATTCGATCCAGTCGAACACGCCCTGCGGGTCGACCACTTCGTCGTCTTCGCCCTGCACCACCAGCCACGGACACGTGGGCAGCGCGAGCTCGCCGAATTCATAGCGGCCGACCGGCGGCGCCACGGTGACCAGCGCGTCCGCACCGAGCGCGCGCGCGCAGCGCAAGGCGATGTAGCTGCCGAACGAAAACCCCGCCAGCCAAAGCGCGTCGCCGGGGCGCGCCTGGCGCACCCACGCGGCCACGGCGGTCAGGTCGCCGCGCTCGCCATCACCGTGGTCGAACGCTCCAGTGGACGCACCGATCCCCCGGAAATTGAACCGCACCGTCGCAAGGCCCGATTCGCGCAGCGCGCGCTCCAGCATGGTGACCACCTTGTTGCGCATGGTGCCGCCCTGCTGCGGGTTCGGATGGCAGATCACCACCGTGCCGGCGCGGGCCGCGTCCGCTTCCGGAACCGCGGTGGCGACCTCCAGCGTGCCGGCTGGACCAGACAACGCAAACGTCGTGGCAGCGTCCGGAAAATCGGACGGCGCGGGCGGCAGGGGATTGCTCATCGGCGCCATCATATAAGGAAGCCGGGGTGAAACGGGGCGACGGCTTCTGGCGTGCGTTCGCAGTGGAACGGTCGATCCGGCGCGGCCCCGTTCGTCGCTCCGGTGGAGGCGCCAGCCGGCGCGTCGCAGACAGGAGACAACCATGCCGTACATCGATGGCTTCGTGATCGCCGTACCCAATGCCAACAAGTCGGCGTTCATCGAGATGGCCCGCAAATCCGATCCGGTCTTCATGGAATACGGTGCCACCCGGGTGTTCGAATGCTGGGGCGAGGATGTCCCGGTCGGCAAGGTGACGGATTTCCGGCGCGCCGTGCAGGCTTCGGACGACGAAACAGTGGTGTTCTCGTGGATCGAGTGGCCCGACAAGGCCACGCGCGACGCGGCAATGGCCAAGGTGATGCGCGACCCGCGCATGGGCCCGGAAACCATGCAAGGCATCTTCGACGGAAAACGGATGATCTTCGGCGGGTTCGCGCCGGTGATCGAACTGGGCTCGAAGGCATAAGCGATGCGCGCGCCGCGGCACTGACCGTGCAGCCCGAACGGCGCGGAAAAGGGAAGCATAAGATGGGCTGGCGTTCCGCAAGCCTACGAATCCACCGTGAACCACCTTGCCCACGCCCTGCTCGCCGATGCCGGCGGTCCCGAATTCGCACTGGGCAGCGCGCTGGGCGACTTCGTCCACGGACCGGTGGACACGGCGTGGTCCATTGCAAGGCAGGCGGGCCTGCGGTTCCACCGCGCCGTCGACCGTTACACCGACGCGCATCCCGAAGTCGTGGCCGCGCGCAACCTGTTCACGCCGCCGCTGCGCCGCTACGCCGGCATCGTGCTGGACGTCTGGTTCGACCACCTGCTGGTGCGCGGCTGGAACCGTTTCAGCGCAACCGAACCGCTGGATGGATTCGCGCGGCGCTGGCTTGCGCTGCTGGACGCGCGCGTCGCAGACCTGCCCGAGTCGTTGCGCGGATTCCTCGCCTGGATGCACGCGCACGACTTGCCGGTCGCGTATGGCGACGAGGCGACACTCGACGCGGTATTCCACGCGTTGGCGCGACGCCTGGCGCGGCCCTCGCCCGTGGGCGACGCGCTGCCGGTCTTGCGCGCACGTGCGGCGGCGCTGCAACGCTGCTTCGATGCGTTCTTTCCCGATCTCGTCCGGCACGCGCGGGCGCTGCGCCATGACCTGCTTGCATGATGGCGACCCGGGCGGCAACGCAACGTCGGTCGCGGCCGAGGGCCGCTCCTTGCGCCGAACCATCCCGGATTCCGGCGCTACGCGCCTGCATCCGGGCTACGGTTCGCGGACCTGCGCGGCCTCGGTGTGGCCCAAGAAGCGCGCGTACGGTTCGTAGCCCGGATGCAGCGAAGCGGAATCCGGGGAGTGCCTACAACGTATACGGACCGACCATCCGCAATGCAGGCACGCGCCTGCGCGCGACCGGAACCACCACACATGACCAGACGCCGGTCGCCGGAAAAGAAGGAGCAGGCGCTGCGCGCCGGCTGGCCCCTGCAAAGGAATTGGGACGATCGTGTGCAATGTAGGAGCGCGCCTGCGCGCGACCGGAACCAACACGCACGACAAACGGCGGTCGCCGGAAAAGAAGGAGCAGGCGCTGCGCGCCGGCCGGCTCCTACAAACGATCGCCGAGCAACGGCGGCAGCGGGCACCCGAGCACCGCGCACACGACGCGCAGCAACTCGGACTCGGCCACGGTGACCTTGCCGTCGGCCGCGATCGCCTGCGTCAGCGCGCGCACCGTCAACTGCTTGCCTTCCGGCGTCAGGCGCGCAAGCTTTGCGAGCGCACGATCGAGTGCACCCTGCCAGTCGTCGGGCAATGCATACATGACCGACGCGTTCGGCAACGCCTCCTGCATCGCAGCCTGGAAGGCGCGCCGCACCGTGTCCTCGTCGTCGTTGCCGAAATGCGCGACGAGTGCCGCCAGGTCGCGCAGTTCGTCGCGCGCGTCGGTGAGTTTCAGCGTGCCCGGCCTGAAGCTGGCCGAAGGATCCAGCGCCGCGACCACCTGCGCGCGCACCAGCTGGGCGAGGCAGTACTCGTCGAGATCCACCCGGCCATCGGCGTGGATCAACGCATCCAGCGTCTTCGTGAAGCGGTCGATCACGGGACGCGGCCGCCGCTTCAGCGCGGGAAACGCGAGCTGCGCCAGCGGCAGGCGCAGCATCGGGTGCAGGTCACCCATTTGCGCAAGCAGGCTCTGCACCGTGTCACCAAGCGCGGCATCGAACGATTTTGAAACCACGGCGACCTGCTGCGCCTGCAGGTCCGGGTGATCGGAAATCGCCAGCGCGAACACCACCGCAAGTGCGCCACGCGGATCGTGCGCGGCCGCGCCCAGCGCGGCCGGGATGTGGGCGTGCAGGTGCGCCGCCGCCTGATAATCGCCGGTACTTGGGGTGCCTACCCGCGAGGCGACAGTGGCGGCGGCAATCGCGAGATCGGCACCGCGCACCGGCACCACGCCGCCGATCGCACCCGCGCCCGCCGCGCCGAAGGGCGAGCCGTGGGCAGACGGCGCAGTCGCGCTCGCGGATGAGGCGGCGCCCTGCGGCGCCGCGTGCAGATCGATCGAATTGGGGTCGCCGCCCGACGCGAGCCAGCGCTTGACGTAGGCGTCCAGCGCCTCGGGCTTGAAGCCGGGTTCCAGCGCCTTGATGCGCTCGACGAGCGGCGGATGGGTGGCAAACATCGAACTCATCCCGGCTTCGCCGAACAGCATGTGGCGCACCTCGTCGCGGCGTGGCGCCTGCAGCGCGGAGCCTTCCTCGAACACCATGATCTTCTTGAGCGCGCCGGCGATGCCGTCGGTCTGGCGCGTGAACTGCACCGCGGACGCGTCGGCCAGCGATTCGCGCTCGCGCGACACCGCGGCCTGGATCAGGCGTCCGAAGAACACGCCGATTGCGCCGATCGCGAGCAGGGCGATGCCGAACAGCATCACCTGGTTGCCGCTGCCTCCGCCGCGCCCGCGTCGGCCGCCGCCCTCGTTGTCACCGACGCCGAAGAATCCGCCCCACATCATGAAGCGCCCGATCACCCACAGCACCATGATCCCGAACAACAGGCCCATCAGGCGGATGTTGAGGCGCATGTCGCCGTTGAGCACGTGGCTAAACTCGTGCGCGATCACGCCCTGCAGCTCGTCGCGGTTCAACTTGTCGAGGCAACCCTGCGTCACGCACACCACGGCGTCGGTCGGGGTGAAGCCCGCGGCGAACGCGTTGATCGCGGCTTCGTTCTGCATCACGTAGATCTCGGGCACCGGCACGCTCGATGCAATCGCGATTTCCTCGATCACGTTGCGCAGGCGCTGCCATTGCGGGTTGGTGGTGTCAGCGGGCACCGATACCCCGTGCATCTCGCGCGCCACCGCCGCGCCGCCGCCGGCGAGGCTCGCGACGCGATACGCCGAGCACAGGCCGATCAGCACCACGACCGCGATCGCGATGCCGATCAGCGCGCCCGCATTGAAACCCACCAGAAAGAACGCGCAGACCACGTCCACCGCGACCACGATCGCGAGCACCGCCAGCGCGAACAGCACCACCAGCATGCGGCTGGAGCGGCGGACCTTGGCTTCCTGGGCGAAAAAGTCCATTACGGGAGTCGGGAATGGGGAATGGGGAATCGGGCGTACGGAGTCGCGAGTGCGAAACCGGGATGCTCCGCGCTGCCTGATACACGGTCATGCGGCCGGCTGAGCCCCTGGAGAACCGTCGCGACGGTCGCTGCCGCGTTCGCGACTCCCGATTCCCCAATCCCGATTCCCGGCCTCAAGCGAAACTCACCTTCGGCACCTCACGCTTGGCCGGATCATCGATCGCCAACTGCTCGGCCGGGGTGAACCCGAACGGACCCGCCATCATGGTGGCGGGGAACACCTGGCAGCGGTTGTTGTAGCTCATCACCGAATCGTTGTACGCCTGCCGGGCGAACGCGACGCGGTTTTCGGTGGAGGTGAGCTGCTCGGAAAGCTGCATCATGTTCTGGCTGGCCTTGAGGTCGGGATACGCCTCGCTGACCGCGAACAGGCGACCCAACGCCTGGGTGAGCTGATTCTCGCTGCCCGAGAGTTGCTTCATCGCGTCCGGATCGCCGGGCTTGGCCTTGGCGGCGGCCAAACCGCTCACCGCCGCCGCGCGCGCCTGGGTAACGGCCTCGAGGGTTCCCCGCTCGTGCGCGAGGTAGCCCTTGGCGGTCTCGACGAGATTCGGAATCAGGTCGTGACGGCGTGTAAGCTGCACGTCGATCTGCGCGAAGTTGTTCTTGTAGGCGTTGCGCGACTTGACCAGGCCGTTGTACATCGCGATCAAGTAAATCACAATGATGGCGATGATGACGAGGATGATGATCAGGCCTGTCATGGCCGTCTCCTTTGATTCGAGCGAAGCCGCTGTTGTGGAAAGTCAGGCCAGGGAAGGCCGTCGTGGTCTTGAAGAGCCATGGACGCGCCGGCAATGGTTCGGCTGCATTGTGCGGCGATCAAGGATGATCGCACAACCGTGGAAAGTCAGGCCAGGCAAGGCCGTTCGAGTCGTGACGACGCATGGACGCTGTCAGTCACCCTTTGGCCAACAATGCGGCGATCAGGGATGATCGCACAATTTCGGGCATAGCATGCGTTTATCCGCTTTCTGTGCAGGGCTGACCTGCATCCTGTTTTCAGGCGTCGCGCTGGCCGCGCCGCGCGTCCAGAGCCACGGCAATTCCACGCCGCCCGAGCCGACCGTCGTGCACACCGGCCTGCATCAGAAGCAGTTGCCGCCGGCACGGGTCGACGCCGCGCTCAAGGATTACGAACACTGGCTCGATCAGCTCGCCGCGGAGAACCGGACCGCCGGTCTCGCCACGGCGGTCGTGATCGACGGCAAGGTCCGCTACGAACGCACCATCGGGTACGCGGACGCCAACACGGGTGCCAAGGTCGAACCCGACACCGTGTTCCGGCTGGCGTCGCTTTCCAAGGCCTTCGCGACCGCGCTGACCGGGCTCCTGATCCGGCGGGGTTATCTCACGTGGGACACGCGGCTCGCGACGGTGCTGCCGTTCTTCAAGCTGCGCAGTGTCGACGCCTCGCAACAGGCCACCGTGCGCGACATCCTCAGCCAGAGCATCGGCTTGCCCCCCAACGCCTACGACAACCTGCTGTCCGAGGGCGTGTCCTACGCGGAACTGGAACGTCGCCTCGACACGGTGCCGCTGACCTGCGATCCGGGCGACTGCTACGGCTACCAGAACATCGCGTTCTCGCTGATCGGTGATGTGATCCACGCCGAGACCGGACAGTTCTTCGTGCAGCTCGTCGACCAGTACCTGTTCCTGCCACTCGGGATGACCAACGCAAGTTACGGACTCGGCGGCCTGGAAGCGAGCCCGAGCTGGGCGCGTCCACACTACAAGCGCGGCAACCGGTGGATCGCCTACCAGCCCAACGATCACTTCTACGTCGCACCCGCGGCCGGCGTCAACGCCAGCATCCGCGACATGGAGCAATGGTTGATCGCGCAAATGGGCGGCCGGCCGATGGTGCTGCCCGACGCGCTGCTGGAAGTGTTGCACACGCCTGTGATCGCCACGCCGAGCGAACGGATGTTTTCGAACTGGCGGCGGGCGCGGCTGAAGCACGCGTACTACGCGCTGGGCTGGCGGGTGTACGACTACGCGGGCCACACGCTGATCTTCCACGCCGGCGCCGTCCAGGGCTACCGGTCGATGATCGGGTTCTTCCCCGAATACAACGCCGGCGCCGTGGTGATGTGGAACAGCGAGAGCGGCACGCCATCGGGGTTGCTGCCCGAATTGTTCGACGCGCTGCTCGGGCTTCCGCATCAGGATTGGGCGGGACTGGACCGGCCCGATCCGCCCGCGGCGCACCGCAAACCCGTGCGCCGCAAGGCCGCGCCGAAACGCGCGCGTCGCAAGCACTGACGCGCGGCGCGATCGCACATGTAGTTCCGGGATGACCGTAGGAGCGCGCCTGCGCGCGACCGGAGCTGCCACGTGCATTGCAGCAC
>JBOHYX010000040.1:0-12267 GCA_050738115.1 Rhodanobacteraceae bacterium | reverse complement strand
CATCGACCAGCTCGGCCATCTGGGCAATCTTGTCGCCGGCGTTGGCCGGGTGCAGGTGGAACAGCAGCACCGCGAGCAGCGTGTAGCCAGCCAGCAGCAGCGCAAACACGCGGGTCTTCCACCCGACCAGCAGGAAAACCGCGCACGCGATCTCGGTCAGGACGACCAACGGCAGCAACCACGCTGGCACGCCGTTCGCGGCCATATAGCCCGCAGTACCCGAATACTGCACAATTTTTTCGATGCCTTCCGGCAAGAACCACGCGAAGATAAACAAGCGGGCCAGCAGGACAGCTGCGTTTTGAGCCGTTTTCATACTTGTCTCCCATTTTGTCGTTGCGACGCCCTGAGCACGGCAGCGAATGCATCTCGGGCTCGCCCTCCGGCGCGCTTGCGTTCGGATGCTCGACCTTGCTGGATTGGAACGACGCGTAACCGGATAGATAAAGGCTGGATTCAACCCCGAAGTGCAACGCGGTTGAAGGACGCTTCGAAGACATCCGAGGGTGTGCGAAAGCCTAACCGTTTTCGCGGCCGGTGGTTGAGTTGCGTTTCGATCCGCTGCACGTCGACGGCGCTGAGGGTCGATAGATCCGACCCCTTGGGTGCGTACTGGCGAACCAATCCATTGAGGTTCTCGTCGCAGCCACGCTGCCAGGCGCTGTAGGGGTCGGCGAAGTAACTCTTGGCTTCCAGCGCGATGTCCATGAGTCGGTGTTCGGCGAACTCGCTGCCGTTGTCCCAGGTGATCGTGTGCACCCGGGCTTTCAACGGGTACAGGACCCGCAGGACCGCCGCGGCGACCGTGTCGGCCTTGCCGTCGGGCACCTGCTGCAGCCGTACGAATCCGGACTTGCGATCGACCAGGGTCACGATGCGCGCCAGCCCCTTGCCCACGATGGTGTCGCCTTCCCAGTCACCCACCCGCCAACGGGTGGCTACACCTGCCGGGCGCTCGCCAATACGCCGTCCGCCCAAGCGGGGGTGCCCGCCGGCGGGGCCCCAGCGGCGACGGTAGCAACGCCGGCGGCGGCGCAAGTGCTTCCATAGGCTGCCGCCGCGGGCTTGGTCGGCCACCACGTGCTGATAGATGCGTTCGTGGCTTACCTCCACCGTGCCTTCGCCGGCGATCTGCTCCGGGCTCCAGTCCTCGCACAGGCGGGCTTCCACGGCCGCCCAGGTCGCGGCCGTGATACGTAGGCGTGAGCTTGCCGCGCGTCGGCGGCCCACGCTTTGGTGCTGTGCCTGCCGGTACGCATAGGCACCGTCCGGATTCAAGTTACGATTCAGCTCGCGCGAGATCGTGCTCTTGTTGCGGCGCATCAACCTTCCGATCTCGCCCATGCTCCAACCGCCTTCCTGCAAGCATTGAATCTGGTACCGTTCCTCTTGGCTCAGGTGCGCGTAGTTCATGTGCAGCTCCACTTGCCGGTGTAGCGGCGCAGGCTACCGCACCTGTGCCGCTTCCCGGATAGAGGCGTTGCACTTCAAAGTTGAATCTGTCGGGACGTTCCGGCCACCTGTGAATGCGCCTTTCGGCACGCAGGCGACGTTCGTTACATCGAAGAACGCCGCTCCCTGCACCGAATCCCACGGTCCCGGCGCATCCGCGGTCGCAATGACCTCGTAGCGCTGTGCGGGATGCGGATTCTTCCTGGGGTTTTTCGGATCGCCATGTGCCATGGAACACCCTGTCATCAAGGCGAGCGTGAAGACGAGAGTCGCGCCGATGCATCTGTTCATGGCAGGTGCAGCCGCTAGTCGGACTTCGGCAGGATAACATCGCAGCTGGCGTAGTCCTTCATCAATCGCAGCCAGCTCGCCACCGGATCAGTGTCCTCGATCTGGTCCGCTGTATCGGGCTTCAGAAAGACGTTCATGCCATGCCGGGTCATGTAACGCGGAAAGTAATCGGGCGGTCCGACATGCAGAAGCGCGCGACAAAGGCGAGCTGTTTGGTGTCGCCCTGGAAAAACAGCTCGACCTGGGACACGAACTGCTTCATGCGTTCCGGCCCGACAGGAGTGGCGTTGGCGGCGCGGGCAATACCCATTCGAAGAGCGATCGCACGACCGCACAATCGGCGATCGTCCATCCTTGCTGTAGGCAACGACTTACAGCGCGCGCTGCCAACTTTCGCGGCTTCGGGTTGACTCGAACCGGGAACAGTCATTCGCCCGGGATCCGCAGGACGGATCGAACGTCAGTCAGCAGCCGCTGGGGGAGCGGCGGATCGCTGCGAAGGATGTGACCGATTGCGACAGGGACAGTTGGTGGCGAGACCCGTCGCGGGCACCGCCCGCTCCCACAAAAGGCATGGGCAATTCGCAACCACGCGACCTACAACGGCGATCAGCGATCCGCTTCGCAAAAAGCCAGGCCACGGATGGCCGTTCTGGTGCACCGTCACGCGATGCGCACCCATTCGCAACATGCGACCAACAGCGGGAATCGGGGATGACCGCAAAAACCCGCTTCGCGAACAGTCAGGCCACGGATGGCCGTTCTGGTGTCGCAGCCAGCGCCGACGCTCATGATCGCGTCATCGACCGTTGTGCAGCGGGCATGGACGCCCGCAAAAACCGTGGAGTCGGCCTGTAAGCCGGGTCCTGTGCGCCTTGCGGCGTGACAGTCATTCATCTAGGCCAAATGTCGCCATTTGGCTCAAGCGACCAACCCGGGAACGGTGCGGGCCACACCATCGTTCCCCTATTCGGTCTTGCTCCGGGTGGGGTTTGCCGTGCCGGTCGGTTGCCCGACTCGCGGTGCGCTCTTGCCGCACCGTTTCACCCTTGCCTGATCCATCTGCTCCCGCCACGACGATGCTGGAGGCACTTGGGCGTGCGCAAGCGCACGCCAAGTGCACAGACCGTCGGACGGGCGTTCGCAGATGGCCATCGGCGGTCTGCTCTCTGTTGCACTTTCCGTCGGCTCGCGCCGCCCAGGCGTTACCTGGCACCCTGCCCTGCGAAGCCCGGACTTTCCTCGGCGCTCTTGCGAACGACGCGACTGTCCGGCCGACTCCACGAATCATTTTAGTGGTGGTGGGGTTGGGAGTCGAGAATCGGGATTCGGGATTCGGGATTCGCAGGAGCCTGCGTGCAGGCGCCCCAAGCCGCCGAAGGCTTGGTCACACCGCTCCGTAGCCACGCACCCGGGCTCAAGCGCTTTCGAATCCCTGTTCCCTATCCCCTACTCCCCGGTCCCCGGTCCCCGCTTGCCGTACAGCGCCTTCCGCGGCGCCCCGCTGATCGCCGCCGCGAGCTTCGCAGCCTGCGCCGGCGCCAGTTCCGCCTGCAGCAGCGCATACACGCGGCGGCCTTCGGCAAGCTTCGCGTCCGCTTCGTCCCCGTGTCCGCCGACGACGAGCACGCACTCGCCAAGGCGCTGTTCGGGATCACGTGCAACGCGATCGGCGATCTCGCCCAGCGTCGTGCCGATGCAGGTTTCATGCACCTTGGTCAATTCACGCAGCAGGCGTGCGTCGCGCCCGGCGCCGAACACGTCGCGCAGGTCCCCGGCGCATTCCGCGATCCGGTGGGATGACTCGTAGATCACCAGCGTGCGCGGCTCGTCGGCGAGTTCGCGCAGACGCGCGCGCCGCGCCGCCGATTTTGCGGGCAGGAACCCTTCGAACACGAAACGGTCGCTCGGCAAACCCGCCACCGACAGGGCGGCGACCGCCGCGCAGGCGCCCGGAACCGGCGATACCGCGATGCCGGCATCGCGCGCGGCGCGCACCAGCCGGAACCCCGGATCGCTGACCAGCGGCGTGCCGGCATCGGAGATCAGCGCGATGTCCGCGCCGCCTTCGAGTTTCGCAATCAGCGATGCCACCGCGGTACGTTCGTTGTACTCGTGCAGCGCGACCAGTGGCGTCGCGATCCCGAAATGCTGCAGCAGCGGCCGGCTGTGGCGCGTGTCCTCGGCGGCGATCACGGTTGCTGCGCGCAGCACCTCGGCCGCGCGCGGCGACAGGTCGGCAAGGTTGCCGATCGGCGTTGCGACCACCGACAGGGTTCCGCGTTGATCACCGTTCATGCTGCGGCTCCTGGCGCGTTGAATCGATCCGCTATCATCGCCCGAAACCAAAGCGCGCGGCCGACGCGCATGGAGAACGCATGGTCCGGATCAGGTTTCCCGCGCAACTCGCGGCCGTGTTCGCGGCCCTGCTGGTGGTGGCGGGCTGCGCCGCGCTGGGTCCGGCGCCCGAGTCCGTCAGCCCGCAGGCGCAGACGCAGGCGGCGCAGGACCGCGTGCAGGCAGCGGAGGCGGCCCTCAAGCACGGCAATGCCGACGCTGCGCTGAAGCAATTGGCGGCGATGCCTTCGCCGGTGTCGCCTGCCGTCGAGCGTGAGGCCCTGGACGTGGCGTCGCGAGCGCAGCTCGCGCTGGGCAACCGCCTCGCGGCGGCGCGCGCGCTGGCGCGCCGCGTCCCGTTGCTTCCCGAGTCCGAACAGGCCGCCGAGCGCAAGCGCGCCGTCACGATCCTGGCCGGCATGGGCGAGAGCGCGCTGGGCGCGGCCTACCCTTCGCTGGCCGACAACGATCCGGTCCGACCGTACGCGAAGCAGGCGCTTGCGCGCGCCAGCGTGGCGGTGGCGGAGTCGCTGCCGCAGTTGAACGAACCGGTCGGCACCCTGACGGGATCATCCGTACCGCAGGGCTTCGAAATGCCGGCTCACGTCGCGCTACTGCTGCCCGCGACGGGGCCGGTGGCCGTGGCCGGCGCAGCCGTGCGCGACGGCTTCTTTGTCGCCTATTTCCACACGCCGGCCACCCAGGAACGCGGGCCGACCATCAAGGTATACGACACCGGCGGCACCCCCGACGGCGCGGTCGCCGCCTATCAGCAGGCGGTCACGGACGGCGCCTCGCTGGTGGTGGGTCCGCTCGGGCGCGCGAACGTGGCCGCGGTGTTCGCACAATCGTCGCTGCCGGTGCCTGTGCTGGCGCTCAACCACCCCGACGGCAATCAGCCGGTGCCGCCGGGCAGCGCCGAGTTCGGGCTGATGCCCAATGCGGAAGGCGCCCAGCTCGCGGCGCACATGATCACCGCGGGCCTGCACGCGGCCATCGTATTTCGTGCCGACGGCGCGACCGCGTCGCGCACGTTCGCGGGATTCAAGACGCAGTTCGAGAGCCTCGGCGGCCAAGTCGCCAACGATATCGTGCTTCCGCAAGGCGCGGTCGATTTCGCGAACCAGATCCAGGCCGCACTCGCGGGCTCGGGCAGCGAAACCGGGATCGTCGCCCTGCTGCGCCCGGTCCAGGCGCGGCTGCTGTTGCCGCAATTGCGCCTGGCCCGCTCGACGCTTCCCGTGTTCGCGACCTCGATCGTGTATTCGGGCGACCAGAACCAGACGGCGAACGGCGACCTCGATGGGGTGCAGTTCTGCGACGAGCCGTGGCTGTACGATGCGCAGCCGGGCCTCCCCAGCCACACCACGATGGCCTCGCAGTTGCTGACCGCGGATGGGCCGGCGGCACGCCTGTTCGCGTTCGGCATGGATGCCTACGCACTGATGCCCTATCTCGGCTGGCTGCGCAGCCACCCAGGCAGCTATCTTCCCGGCGCGACCGGTCAGTTGACGATGGATGCATTCGGACACGTGCAGCGCACGCCGATCTGGGTCGAGTTCCAGGGCGGCACCGCGCGGCCGGTCGCCGCAGGGCTCGAGCCACAACCCGCCGCCGCCGCGTCGACCGGTCCATGACGGCTGGCGAGGTCGGCGCGCGCTTCGAGCAACTCGCGCTGGCGCATCTGGAGCGCGCCGGCCTGAAGCTGGTCGCGCGCAATTTCCGGACGCGTTTCGGCGAACTGGACCTGATCCTGCGCGACGGTCCGACGCTGGTGTTCGCCGAAGTGCGTTACCGCCATGATGCACGTTTCGGCGGTGGCGCGGCTTCGGTCGGCCCCGGCAAGCGCGAGAAACTCGTGCGCGCGGCGGAAGGCTTCCTGCAGGCACATCCCCGGCTGGCTTCCCTCCCGTGCAGGTTCGATGTGATAGCGTTCGACGGCAACGCCAACGCGCCGGCCTGCGATTGGCGCCGTGCGGCGTTCGATGCTTCCTGACCCGGGTACCAACATGCGCAAGACGATCCTCACCCTGGCCGCCGCGGCCCTGTGCACGATGCTGGCCGCGTGCAGCGTGTTCGCGCCACAGCGTGGATTCAATCGCGCGATGGTTGACCGCAACGTGCAACTCACGGCCCAGCACGCGTTGAACGATGATCCCGAGCTCAAGGGCCGCGCACACATCGCGGCCAATGTGTACAACGGCGTGCTGTTGCTGATCGGCGAGGCCAGCACCGAAGCCGTGAAGCAGCGCGCGCAAGCCGACGTCACGGGCTACGACGGTGTCCAGCGCGTGGTGAACCTGATCGACGTGATGCCGCTGCCATCGGTAGCCGACACCATGCGCGACGCGGCGCTGACGGCGCAGGTCAAAGCCGCGCTGCTGCGCGTCGACCTGCCCGGTTTCGATGCGCCGGGGCGCGTCACCGTCAGCAGCTCACACGGCAAGGTGTACCTGATGGGCATCGTCACCCACCAGCAAGCCGACGCCGTGGTCGCCGTGGCACGCAAGGTGACGGGCGTGAAGCAGGTGGTACAGGTCTTCGAGTATATGGAAGATGGTCGTCCGTGATCGCGACGCGTCACGACGCGTGGGCCGCCGGATGCGACAGCGGCACCCGGCGCTGCGCCCCCGTCAAGGGTCGGCTCACTGGGAAAAGTGTTCCCAGCCCGCGTGCGGCGTGCGAATGGTGTTGCCATCCGCATCGATGGCACGCACGCCGGTGCCGGTGAGGATACGGCCGATGCGGGTCGCGCCGCAGCCGGTGCCGGCGAGCGCGGCAGTGACATCTGCCTCGCGTCCGGCCGGCACGCTGAAGCACAGTTCGTAATCGTCGCCGCCGGACAGCGCGAAGCTGCGGCACGCTTCCGCGTCGAACGTCGCGGCGAGCGACGCGGATACCGGCAGCGCGTCCGCATCGACCTCGGCGCCCACGCCGCTCGCGGTGCATACGTGACCGAGGTCGGCGAGCAAACCGTCCGAGACGTCGATGCACGCGCTGGCGATGCCGCGCAGCGCGAGACCCGCGGTGACGCGCGGTTCCGGACGGGTCATCCGCGCCAGCAGCGATGCGAACGTGTGGTCCCGGTTCGCCGCCCCCGCTCCCCGGTCCCGAATCGCGGTCAATGCCCCCGCGCCGTCGCCCAGCGTGCCCGTGACGAACACCCCATCGCCGACGCGCGCGCCGTCGCGCCGCAGCGCCGCTCCGGCAGGCACCGCGCCAAGTGCGGTCACGGTGATGGCGAGCGGCCCTTGCGTGGTGTCGCCCCCGACCAGCGCGACACCGTGTGCCCGCGCGAGCGCGGCAAACCCGTCGGCGAAAGCCTCGACGAAGCGCGGATCATCCTGCGGCAACGTCAATGCCAGCAGCGCCCACGCGGGCTCGGCCCCCATCGCGGCGAGGTCGGAAAGATTCACGGCCAGCGATTTCCAGCCGATGTCGGCCGGCGCGGTCGCGGGCAGGAAATGCAAGCCCGCGACCATGGTGTCGGTGCAGGCGACCAGTTGCCGACCCGCAGGGACTTCGAGCAATGCCGCATCGTCGCCGATGCCGAGCGCCACGTCGTTGCGTACCTGCGACGTGCGCGCCCGGATCAAATCGATCAGTTCGAATTCCATGAGGCTGCCCCGTTCCGCGACGGTTCGCGCGTCCTGCTCGAGCGCGGCAGGCCCGCGGCGGCCATGCTCATCCCTGCGTCTCGACCGTGCGCCAGGCGTGCGCAAGCTTGTCCAGCACGCCGTTGACGTAGGTGTGTCCCTGTTCGGCGCCGAACCGCTTGTCGGCTTCCACCGCTTCGTTCAGCACCACGCGGTAGGGCACGTCGAGGCGATGCTTCAACTCGTAGGCAGCGAGGCGCAACACCGCGCGTTCGATGGGGTCGACGCGCTCGATGTCGCGGTCCAGGTACGGCGCGAGCCCGGCGTCGAGCTCGGCGCAATGCGTTTCCACGCCGCGCAGCAGGTCCTCGAAATAGTCGAGGTCGGCGATCTGCATGTCCTGCTCGTGGCGGAAATCGTCGATGACCTTGCGCATCGGATTGCCGCCGAGCTCCCACGCGTACAGCGCCTGCACCGCGCGCCGGCGCGCGCGGCTGCGCGCAACGGGATCGACGTCGCCGCGGGCCGGCCTGGCCATCACGCGGACAACCCCGCGAGCAGCGCTGCCATCCCGATCGCGGATACCGCGACGTCGGCGCCCTTGTTGCCGCGCGCGCCCCCTGCGCGCGCCCACGCGTCAGCCTCGTCTTCCACCGCCAGCACGCCATTGAGGACCGGCACACCGGTGTCCAGCGCGACCCGCATCAGGCCGCGCGCACATTCGTCGGCCACGTGCTCGAAATGGCGCGTCTCGCCGCGCACCACGCAGCCCAAGGCGACCACCGCGACGCAATGTCCGCGCTCGGCAACGCGTTTTGCCAATACCGGAATTTCCCACGCGCCCGGCACGCGCAGCACATCGAGCGCGGCTTCGGCCACCCCGTGTGCGGCAAACGCGGCGCGCGCGCCGTCCACCAGTGCATCGACGATCTCGCCATTCCAGCGGCTGGCGATCACGGCGTAGCGCGCGCCAGGCGGCGAGCGGAGGTCCTGCGGGGTGGTGGCGGGCTGGTCGGACATGCTGAAAGACGGGATTCGGGATTCGGGGCTTCCCCTCACCCTTTGCCCTCTCCCCGGAAGGGAGAGGGGAACTGAAGGAGTCGCGCTGCACGCGACGGTTCATTGACTGGAGCGGGGACTCGGAACTTGGAAAAGCGTAGCAGCCGCTCTGCCGATTCCCTATTCCCGACTCCCGAATCCCGGCTCCTCGACATATTCCACCACCTCGAGGCCAAACCCCGACAATCCCACCAGCTTGCGCGGCGTACCGAGTACCCGCAGCCGGCGCGCTCCCAGGTCGGCGAGGATCTGCGCGCCGACGCCGAGCTGGCGCCACTCGCGCTGCGCGGCGGCGTTGCTTCCTGCGATCGACGGCGTGCCCGCTTCTCGATTCAGGCGCGCCAGCAGCGCGCCCGGTTCCTCCGGGGACGTCAGCACCACTACCACGCCGCGTCCCTCGGCAACGATCTGGCGCAGCGCCGCGGTCACGCCCATGCCGAGGTCGTCGCGTTCGAGGTGCAGCACGTCGGAAAGGGTGTTGCGCATGTGTACGCGTGCCAGCACCGGCGCGCCATCGTCGACCACCCCGCGCACCAGGGCAAAGTGCAGGTCGCCGCGCACGCGATCGCGCCACGCGACCAGCCGGAACGTCCCGGAATCCGTTTCGACGTCGGACTCGTACACGCGCTCGATCGCCTGCTCGGTGGCAAGACGGTGCCGGATGAGATCGGCAATCGTGCCGATCCTGAGCCTATGCTTCGCGGCAAAGGCTTCGAGATCCGGACGGCGCGCCATGGTGCCATCCTCGCGCAGGATCTCGACCAGCACACCGGCAGGTGCGCAGCCCGCGAGGCGCGCCAGGTCCACCGCAGCTTCGGTGTGGCCTGCGCGCGTCAACACCCCACCCGGCTGCGCCACCAGCGGAAACACGTGGCCGGGCTGGACGAGGTCGGACGGCTGCGCGCCCAGCGCCACGGCCGCCCGCACGGTGTGCGCGCGATCGTGGGCGGAAATGCCGGTGGTCACGCCGGCCGCGGCCTCGATCGAAACCGTGAAGTTGGTGTGGTAGACAGAGGCGTTGTCGCGCACCATCGGCTGCAGGCCGAGGCGGTCGGCGAGCGTGCGGTCGAGCGGCAGGCAGATCAGGCCGCGACCCCAGCGCGCCATGAAGTTGATGTCCTCCGGGCGCACCTTGTCGGCGGCCATGATCAGGTCGCCCTCGTTCTCGCGGTCCTCGTCGTCCAGCATCACCACCATCCGGCCGGCAGTGATCTCCGCCAGCAGTTCGGGAATCGTCGCGAAAGGCATCGTTCAGTGCTCCGGATTGGCGAGAAGGCGCGCGACGTAGCGCGCCAGCATGTCGACTTCGAGATTCACGCGGTCGCCCACGCGGCGATCGCCAAACGTGGTCTGCCCGACCGTGTGCGGAATCAGGTTCACCCCGAATTGCCGCCCCTCGACTTCGTTGACGGTGAGGCTGACGCCGTCCACGCAGATCGAGCCCTTGGCCGCGATGAACCGCGCGAGCGCCGCCGGCGCCTCGAGGGTCCAGCGTTGCGAACGCGCATCGGGTCCGATGGCGGTGATCGTGCCGATACCGTCGACGTGCCCCGACACCAGGTGTCCGCCAAGGCGATCCGAAAGGCGCAGGGCCTCTTCGAGATTCACGCGGTCGCCCTCGCGCAAGTCGCCGAGGGTGGTGACCGACAAGGTTTCGCGGGACACGTCGAACACCAGTTCGTCCCGTTCGCACCCGGTCACCGTGAGGCAGCACCCCGATACCGCGATGCTGTCGCCCTCGGCGACATCGGCGAGACCCAGCGCCGGCGCCTCCACCGTGATGCGCAGGTCGCCCGCGCGCGGTTCGGTGCCCGTGACGCGCCCGGTCGACCGGACGATGCCGGTGAACATCAGCGCGGCTCCGCAGTGGCGTCTGCAGTGTTCGAATGTGGGATGTGCATGAACGTTCTCCGCAAGACCGGTGGCGAGAACGTCCCAAGGCATGAGTCCGACGCCCGCGGGAGCGCGCGTCAGACCGTCTTCTTGCATCCGGACTTTCCGGCAGCGCTGACCTGTTGCCGACCGTCGGCTCCGGCATTCGACCGGATCTGCTGACCCCGCGGCCATCGCCGCAGGCGCTCGCGGGCTTGTCCCCCCGAATCGTCAAAGCCGGGACCCACCGCCGGTGGGGACTTGCACCCCGCCCTGAAGACGTCGTGCCGGCGAAGCCGGCGCGGCAATTATAGCGCCGGCGGACGCAGCAGCAGGCGTTGATCCGGTCCAAGCATCCGCCGGTCGAGGACGCGCCAGTCGCCTCGCGCATCCATCGTCGTGAGCCCCGGCAACCGCAGCAGCGGGCGCGCGCTATCGCCAAGCAGCGTCGGGGCGATGTACAACAGCAGCTCGTCCGCCAGACCGCGTTCGAGCAGCGCGCCGCACAAGGTCGGACCCGCCTCCACCTGCAGTTCGTTGATGCCACGCGTGGCCAGCATGCACAGGACCGCGTCGAGATCGAGGCGCTGCGTACCCGCCGCGAGCGGTGCCTCGACGAGTTCGGCGCGCGCATGGCGATCATCCGCCGACTTCGCCCCCGGCGCGTGCACCACCAGCGTGGGCGCGGCGCCGTCCAGCAGGTTCGCGGTCGGCGCCAGCGCATCCAGCCGCGTGTCCAGCACCACGCGCAGCGGCTGGAAGCCCTCTCCCCCATCGGTTTGTGATCGGGAGAGGCGGCCACAGGCCGAGCGCGTAGCGCTGGTGAGGGGGCTTTGCTCCAGCCTGAGCGACCTTCCAATCTGAGCTTCGTCCCCCTCACCCCTGCCCCTCTCCCCCGAACAAAGGCGTCCGGGGGAGAGGGGATCATTGCGCACCGTCAGCCGTGGATCGTCCGCGCGTGCGGTCCCGGCGCCGGTCAGGATCGCGGAGCTGCGTGCGCGCCAGCGTTGCACGTCCGCGCGCGACGCTTCGCCCGTGATCCATTTGGATTCGCCGCTCGCGAGCGCCGTGCGGCCATCCACGCTCATCGCGAGTTTCATCCGCACCCACGGCCGGCCGCGCTCGAAGCGGGAGAAGAATCCACGGTTCAATTCGCGCGTCGCGTCGCGCATCAGGCCAGCGCCGACGGCAATCCCGACACTCCGCAAGCGCTCGAGGCCAGCGCCCGCGATCTTCGGATTCGGGTCTTCCGACGCCGTGACGACGCGCGCCACGCCCGCCGCGATCAGCGCGTCGGCACAGGGCGGCGTGCGTCCGAAATGCGAACACGGCTCCAGCGTCACGTACGCCGTAGCGCCACGCGCGCGGTCGCCTGCCTCACGCAACGCAAATGCCTCCGCGTGCGGGCCGCCGGCTTGCCGGTGCCAGCCTTCGCCAACGATCTCGCCAGCGCTGGCGATGACGCATCCGACGCGCGGATTGGGCTGGGTGGTGAAAAGGCCGCGCGCAGCCAAGCGCAATGCACGCGCCATCAGCGCGTGATCGGTGGCGGAGAAACCGGGACCGGGGACCGGGGACCGGGGACCGGAAGGCATCAGCGCTTCTTGTTCTTGTCGATCGGCACCACCGAGCCACCGATCAGCGGCAACTGGCTGTCGCT
>JBOHYX010000039.1:0-12298 GCA_050738115.1 Rhodanobacteraceae bacterium | reverse complement strand
AACGCGTCGGCGCGCAGCGGGAGTGGCGGAGAGAGTGGGATTCGAACCCACGGTACGGCGAACCGTACGCCGGATTTCAAGTCCGGTGCTTTAGACCACTCAGCCATCTCTCCGCAGTGATAAACGACCTTTGCCGGTTTTACTCGGCCGCGCCGATGTTCGCTCCGGCATCCTGCCTCCGCAGTCAAGACCGGTGCCTTCGACCGCTCGGCCACCTCTCCGGAATCGTGTCACGCAATCGCTTCGATCCTCCCCACGTACGGCCGCAACACCTTGGGCACCGTGATCGACCCGTCGGCGTTCTGGCCATTCTCCATCACCGCGATCAGGCAACGCCCGACCGCGAGCCCGGAACCGTTCAGCGTATGCACCAGTTCCGGCTTGCCGGTGGAGGGATTGCGCCAACGTGCCTGCATCCGGCGCGCCTGGAAATCCGTGCAATTGGAGCACGAGGAAATTTCGCGGTAAGTATCCTGCGACGGCAGCCACACCTCGAGATCGTACGTTTTCGCTGCCGAAAAACCCATGTCACCGGTGCAGAGCGCGACCTTGCGGTAAGGCAGCTCGAGCTTCTGCAAAACAGCCTCGGCGTGGCGAGTCAATTCCTCCAGCGCCTCGAACGACTTCGACGGCGCGACGACCTGCACGAGCTCGACCTTCTCGAACTGGTGCTGGCGGATCATGCCTTTGACGTCCTTGCCGTAGGATCCGGCTTCCGCGCGAAAGCATGGCGTGCGCGCGGTGAGGCGCATGGGCAGCGCGTCCGCGTTGAGAATCGAGTCGCGCACCAAGTTCGTGAGTGACACCTCAGCCGTCGGGATCAAGTAGCGTTTCGCTTCGCCGATGCTGGTGGAAAACAGATCCTGTTCGAACTTGGGCAACTGACCGGTCCCCTGCATGATTTCGGGATTCACCAGCAGCGGCACGTCGCATTCGGTGTAGCCGTGCTCGCTGGTGTGCAGGTCCAGCATGAACTGCGCGAGCGCCCGATGCAGCCGCGCAAGCTGGCCGCGGAGTACCGTGAAACGGGCGCCGGAAAGCTTCGCACCGGCCTCGCCATCCAGCCAGCCGTGGCGCGCACCGAGCTCGACGTGGTCCTTCACCTTGAAGTCGAACGTGCGCGGCGTGCCCCAGCGCAACACTTCCACGTTTTCGGATTCGTCCTTGCCGACCGGCGTCGACGCGTCCGGCAGGTTCGGTATGCCGAGCGCGATGGTCGACAGCTTCTGCCGCACATCGGTCAGCGCGGCCTCGTTGGCCTTGAGCTTGTCGCCGATGCCGGCAACTTCCGCGAGGATCGGCGCGGCGTCCTCTCCCCGGGCCTTGGCCTGCCCGATCGCCTTCGAGCGCGCGTTGCGCAGCGCCTGCAGCTCCTGGGTCTCGGTGGCCAGGCGCTTGCGCTCGCCTTCCAGCTTCTCGATCGCCGCCATGTCGAGGTCGAAGCCGCGCGTTTTCAGGCGCGACGCCGTGTCCGCGAGATGCGCGCGCAGCAATACCGGGTCCAGCATGGGCCACCTGCGGAAGTCGAACGAATGGCGAATTATCGCGGCGCGTACGGCCCGCGGGCAATTCGAGTACCGGTGGCCGGCGGCAGGATCACCCGATCCGGACCGCGGCGACGGGCAATGCAGCGGCGCGCTGCATTTCCGGATCGTTCCAAAGGTCCGGGTCCCGCAGGCAGGCGAGTGCGAACTCGTGCGCGTCATCACCCCAGAACAGGCGCCCATCGAGCGACAAGGTGGGCACCCCGAAGACACTCTCCGCGACGGCCGCGTCGAAGTTCGCCTTCAGCTTTGACTTGACTTCCGGGTCTGCGATGGCGCTTGCCGGATCGACGACCCCCAATCGATCGGCGACCGGCAGCAACGCCTCGACGGAATCCCCGGCGTGCCCCTGGCCGTAAATCCAGTCGAAAATCGCTCCCGCAGCGTCGGCGGTGCTGCCCGCCGCGATGCACAACCGCAACGCCGCGAGCGGATTGAACGGGTGGGCCGGCGGAAACCGCAATGGGCGACCCGCTCGACGGGCCCGCCACAGCACGTGCCGATACGTGAACTCGCGTTTTCCCGGTATCTCGGCGGGCCCCTTCTGCCCGTGGTACTTCAGCAATCCGGCCAGCAGTACCGGGCGCAACACGAGCGGATGCGTCGCCGCCAATGCTTCGGCCTTCGGCCACTGCAGATACGCGAACGGAGAAACAAAGTCGAAATACCACGCGATGGACATGGGTGTCTCCCGGGATACGCAGTGAGTTTTGGCGCCGTCATGTTCCGCCGCTGCGCACATTGCGACGCGCCGCCCGCAACGCGTCGAGCTTGTCCTTGATCTTCGCTTCGATGCCATTCGCGGTCGGGGCGTAGAACGCCGTGCCGACCAGCACGTCGGGCAGGCACTGCTGGTCCAGCGCGACGCCGCCTTCGACATCGGGGTCGTACTGGTAGCCCCTGCCGTAGCCGAGGCCCTTCATCAGCTTCGTCGGCGCGTTGCGCAGGTGCATCGGCACTTCGAGCGTTCCGGTTTCGCGCACGTTGGCGCGCGCGGCACCGTAGGCGGCATACGCGGCGTTGCTCTTGGGTGCCATCGCGAGGTACAGCGCGGTCTCGGCCAGCGCGAGCTCGCCCTCGGGCGAACCCAGTCGTTCGTACGTATTCCACGCCTGCAGCGCGAGTTGCCACGCGCGCGGATCGGCGAGGCCGATGTCCTCCACCGACATGCGCAGCATCCGCCGCGCGAGATACAGCGGCTCGCAGCCGCCGTCGAGCATCCGCACCAGCCAGTACAGCGCCGCGTCCGGATCCGACGAGCGCACCGACTTGTGCAGCGCCGAGATCTGGTCGTAGAACTGCTCGCCGCCCTTGTCGAAGCGGCGCGTGCGGTCCGCGAGTACCTGCTGCAACGTGCCCTCGTCGATGCGACCGTCGTGCGCAAGCTCCGAAGCGATTTCGAGGAACGTCAGCCCGCGCCGCACGTCGCCATCGGCCGCTCTCGCCATCAACGACAAGGCCGCCCCATCGACTTCGAGATGCAGCCCGCCGAGGCCGCGCTCGTTGTCCGCGAGCGCGTGCTGCAACGCCAGCACGATGGGGTCCGCGCCCACCGCATCCATCACGTGCACACGGCAACGCGACAGCAGCGCCGAATTGAGTTCGAACGAGGGGTTTTCCGTCGTGGCGCCCACGAACACGATCACGCCGCGCTCGATGTGCGGCAGGAACGCATCCTGCTGGGCCTTGTTGAAGCGGTGGACCTCGTCCACGAACAGCACGCTGCGCCGGCCCTGCGCGTACAGGGCTTCGGCTTCCGCCAGCGCCTTGCGCACGTCGGCAAGCCCCGACAGCACCGCCGAAATCGCCTGGAAGTGCGCGTCGGCGTACTTGGCGACCAGCAGCGCCAGCGTCGTCTTGCCGCAGCCCGGCGGCCCCCACAGGATCATCGAATGCACGCTGCCGGCCTCGAGCGCGCGCCGGAGCGCGGCTCCGGGACCGAGCAGGCGATCCTGGCCTACGATCTCATCGAGCGTGCGTGGCCGCCTCCGCTCGGCAAGCGGTTTCAACGCATCGGATTCGGGAAACAATGCGGACGATTGGGCGGCGGGCGAGCGGCGAGGCATCGGATCATCGTAGACGATTCGGGCTGGAGCCGAAGCAATGATCCGCCAAGGACGCCAGGGGCGCGAAGAAGAGCAACAAGTTCAGCCGTGCCTTTGTCCATGACCCGCATCCTTTGCGTTCTTTGCGTTCTTCGCGGACAAACGGCTCCTTCGTTAGATCCCGTTGGCAAAACGATGGCCTGGGCCCGGGATCAGCGCTGGGCCGATGCCGGCGCGATATCACCCACCACGTCGGTGCCCTTGGGCGGCACGAACGTGAAGGTGCTCGCGGGCAGGCTGGGGTTGCGCTCCCAGCCCGAGAACACGATTTCGGTCCGGTTGCCCAGCGTGTCCTCGAAGATCATCCGCTTCGGAGCGGAAGCGTCGAAGCCGATCTCGGCAAACTCGAATTGCGGGTCCTTGCTGCGCGACACCAGGCGCAGCCATTCAAGACCATCGTGCGTGCCCGCATCGGTCGCCTTGAAGTCCCTGTCGAGCTGCGACAGGTTGGTCAGCACAGTCAAGGGACTGTGGGCTTCGGCGGAACCCTGGTTGCGCACCGTAGCCTGCTGGAGGTCGGGTTCGTAGATCCAGACCTTATTCCCGTCCGCGACGATCAACTGCTGGTAGGGATCGACGACCTGCCAGCGGAACAGGCGCGGCGCCTCCAACGCGACCATGCCGTGACTCGAACCCGTGATGTTGCCGTGCGAGTCGTATACCGTCTGGCTGAAATTGCCGCGCAGGGCATGCAGGCCGTTGGCGAAGGCGTCGAGGCGTGCACGTGCGCCGGTCGCGGCAGCGAAGGCGGATCCCGCGAACAGCGACAGGGCAACCAGGAGGATCAATTTGCGCATGGAATTTTCCTGTTCGGGAGCCACCGATCAATCCGCCGGAGGCGGAGCCGCGATGACTTCCCGGTTGCCATTGTGCTGCGGCGGCGTCACCACGCCCTGCTGCTCCATCATCTCGATCAGCCGCGCGGCGCGGTTGTAGCCGATCCGGAGGTGCCGCTGCACGCCGGAAATCGAGGCGCGCCGCGATGACGTCACGATGTGGACGGCCCTGTCGTAGAGCTCGTCGATGCCGCCCTCGCCTTCGGCCGCGTCTTCCGGAAGCCCGGACTCGTTGATGACCTTGCCGTCGCCCAGCGCCTGCACGTCCTCGAGCACGCCTTCGACGTACTCCGGCTTTCCCTGTGCCCGCAGCCACTCGACCACCTTGTGCACGTCATCGTCGCCGACGAAAGCGCCGTGCACGCGTTCGGGTGTCGCGGTGCCGGGCGGCAGGTACAGCATGTCGCCGTTGCCGAGCAGGGTTTCCGCGCCGGACTGGTCGAGGATGGTGCGCGAGTCGATCTTGCTCGATACCTGGAAGGCGATGCGGGTCGGGATGTTGGCCTTGATGAGCCCGGTGATCACGTCGACCGACGGCCGCTGCGTCGCGAGGATCAGGTGCACGCCCGCGGCGCGCGCCTTCTGCGCCAGCCGCGCGATCAGTTCCTCGACCTTCTTGCCGACGATCATCATCATGTCGGCGAATTCGTCGATCACCACCACCAGATACGCCAGCGGCTGCAGCGGCTCGGGCTTGTCGTTTGGCGCGTCCGGGCTGGGCTTGAACAGCGGGTCCGGCAGCGGCTGGCCAGCGGCCTCGGCGTCGCGCACCTTCTTGTTGAAGCCGGCGAGATTGCGCACCCCGACCGCGGCCATCAGTTTGTAACGGTGCTCCATCTGCCCCACGCACCAGCGCAGCGCGTTGGCGGCTTCCTTCATGTCGGTGACGACCGGCGTCACCAGGTGCGGGATGTTGTCGTAGACCGACAGCTCCAGCATCTTCGGATCGATCATGATCAGGCGCACGTCGGTGGGCTTGGCCTTGAACAGCAGCGACAGCACCATTGCGTTCAAGGCCACCGATTTGCCCGAGCCCGTGGTGCCGGCCACCAGCAGGTGCGGCATCTTCTGCAGATCCACCACCACCGGGCGACCGCCGATGTCCTTGCCGAGTGCGAGCGACAGCGGCGAGCGCGCATCGCCGTATTCCCGCGAGCTGAAGATTTCCGACAGGTACACGACCTCGCGATGGGCGTTCGGGACTTCCAGGCCGATCACGTTCTTGCCGGGGATCACGTCCACCACGCGCACGCTGACCAGCGACAGGCCGCGCGCGATGTCCTTGTCCAGCGAAGAAATCTGGCTGCCGCGCACGCCGGGCGCGGGTTCCAGTTCGAAGCGCGTGATCACCGGCCCCGGGTGCGCGCTGACGACGCGCGCCTCGATCCGGAAATCCTTGAGCTTCATCTCGACTTGGCGCGAGAGCACTTCGAGCGTTTCCCCGGAATAGCCCTTGCCCTGCTGCGCCGGCGGTTCCTCCAGCAACGACAGCGGCGGCAGTTCGCCTTCCGATGCGGCGCCGGTGAAGAGCGGAATCTGGTTCTCGCGTTTGGCGCGCTCGCTCTTGACGATCGGCGCCGACGCGGGTTCGATCCGGACCGGCTCGCGCGCGGCCCGCAGCGCCTTGTCCTGCTTGCGTGCCGTCTCGCGCTCCGAACGTGCCGAGCGCGCGGCCAGCGTTTCGGGTGCCTGCTTCAACTTGCCGTTCACCCAGCCCGCACCCACCAGCACCTGCTGGCCGGTCCAGTCCATGACCCGGAACCATGACAACCCGGTGACCCAGGTCACGGCGATGAGGCCCAACGCCAGCAGCAGCAGCAGCGCGCCCAGCTCGCCCAGCCCCTGGTGCAGGACGCTGCCCGCGCTACACCCAAGGAGACCTCCGGCCGCCGTCACGTCGTTGCAGTCGGGATCCGAGGCGTGCAGCCACGCGAGCCCGCAGCCGCCCACGAAGAACGCCACGAAGCCGACCAGCCGCAGGCTGGGTTCCCACTTGCTTTCGCCTGCGCGCACCCGGTACCAGCCACGCAACGCGCCGATCGCGAGCACCACCAACAGCACCGGGAATGCATACGCGATCACGCCGAACAGGTGAAACAGCAGGTCGGCGAGGTATGCCCCGACCGCGCCGCCGAAATTGTGGATCGGCTGGCCGGGCGTACCGGCGTGCCACCAGCCCGGATCCGACGAGCTGTAGCCGGCAAGGCACGCGAACAGGTACACCGCGAGCGGGAACAGCAGCAACGCCGCAGCCTCGCGCAGCAGCCGCCGCGTGCGATCGCTCATTCCTGTCGGTTTGACCTCAGCCTGAACTCGGGCACGTGCCACGCGTGACAACCCCGTGCAACCTCGAAATGACGGCAGAAACTATAGCGGTTTGTCGACGCGCCGGTCGCGGCCGCTTTGGCTCGTGCCGGCACACCGTGTAGAAGCGCGCCTGCGCGCGACCGAAGCGTCCGCGAGCACCGCGGCACCGGTCGCCGGCGGGCCGGCTCCTACATCGCCCGTTGTGCACCGAAGCCGATCTGTAGGAGCGCGCCCGCGCGCGACCCACACCGCGTCAGAGCTGCATGTCCTTGAGCGCCGGATGCACCAGTTCACCGTCGGAAACGTTGATGCCGGTCGCAAGGATCGCGTCGTCGTGCCAGGCCTTCTGCGCGAGGCGCAGCACGTAGGGCAGGATTGCCGCGGAAATCGCGTGCGAGGACGTTTCGGGCACCGCGCCCGGCATGTTGGTCACGCAGAAATGCGTGACGCCGTCGACGACGTACGTTGGATTTTTCCAGGTCGTCGGCTTCGACGTCTCGAAACAGCCGCCCTGGTCGATGGAAATATCCACCAGCACGCTGCCCCGTTCCATGGTCTTCACCATCGCGGCGGTGACGACGTGCGGCGCCTTGGCGCTCGGCACCAGCACCGCGCCGACCACGAGGTCGGCCGTCGCGACTTCCGCGGCCACCGCCGATTCGTACGCATACAGCGCGGTGACGTTGCGGCCGTACGCCATCATCTGCGCGAGGCGGTCGGGCCGTTTGTCGAACACCACGACGTTGGCGCCGGCGGCGGCCGCGAGCGCCGCGGCATTGCCGCCCGCCGTGCCCGCGCCCAGCACCACGACCTTGCCGCGCGGCGTGGTCGGCATTCCACCAAGCAGCTTGCCCTTGCCGCCCTGCGGCTGGTGCAACAGCGTGGTCCCGCACTGCGTCGCGAGGCGTCCGGCGATCACAGACATTGGCGCCAGCAGCGGCAGCGAGCCGTCGGGCAACTGCACGCTCTCGAAGGCCACGCCGGTCAGGCCGATCTTGAGCAGCGTGCGGGTGAGCCTGGGTTCGGCCGCCAGATGCAGGTAGCAGAACAAAAGATGGCGTTTCTCGAGAAGCTTCAGGTCACCCTCGATCGGCTCCTTGACCTTCACGATCATCTCCGCCTTGCCGTACAGCGCCGGCGCGTCCTTCACGACCTTGACGCCGACCTTGCCGTAAAGCGCGTCGGCGAAGCCGCTCTTGTCGCCCGCACCGGCCTGCAGGTACACCTCGTGGCCGTGCCGGACCAGGTCGGCGCACGCCGCCGGAACGAGGGCGACGCGGCCCTCGAGGGTCTTGGTTTCGGAAGGAACGCCAATACGCATTGAAATCATCCTCGTGTAAAAGCTGTTGTGAAACGTCGGGCACATGGATGTGCCCGGTGTTTCCCAGGGAGGGGTTTACGCTGTTGTGGATAGTCAGGCCATGGATGGTCGTTCTGGATTTGCTGGCGCCTCACTCGCGAACCTTGCCATGTATCCGGCCGACGCCGCGTTCACGGATGAACGCAAAAGTGAAAGCCGTCGCGTGCTTGAAATGCCGCCGCAAACTCCCCATGCTGCACGACTCGTCACGGCGGCCAGCCCGTACTCAGGCGCGCGACGCACCGTTGGGTCACGGACTCGACAGCCGTCGGGAATCGTCGCGCCTCTGGTCCGTGGCGATCGACGAGAGGAAGCTTCAGCGGGCCTCGAAACAACCCGGAAATTATACATGAGCACCCCTCGCCACAGTCGTCTCCTCATCCTCGGTTCGGGTCCCGCCGGCTACAGCGCGGCCGTTTATGCGGCCAGGGCGAACCTCAAGCCGATGCTGGTCACGGGCCTGGTCCAGGGCGGCCAGTTGACCACCACCACCGACGTCGACAATTGGCCCGGCGACGCCAAGGGCGTACAGGGGCCCGACCTCATGCAGCGCATGGCCGAGCATGCCGGGCGCTTCAACACCGAGATCGTGTTCGACCACATCCACAGCGTGGATTTGAAACAACGGCCGTTCCGGCTGAAGGGCGACAGCGGCGAATACAGTTGCGACGCGCTGATCATCGCCACCGGCGCCGACGCCAAGTACCTCGGGCTGCCTTCGGAATCCGCGTTCAAGGGCAAGGGCGTCTCCGCGTGCGCCACCTGCGACGGCTTCTTCTTCCGCAACCAGGACGTCGCCGTGATCGGCGGCGGCAATACCGCGGTCGAGGAAGCGCTGTATCTCGCCAACATCACCCGCAAGGTCACGCTCGTGCACCGGCGCGAGAAGCTCCGCGCCGAGAAGATCCTGCAGGACAAGCTGTTCGAGAAGGCCGCGGCCGGCAAGGTCGAGCTGCTGTGGAACCACACCGTCGACGAGGTGCTGGGCGACGGCGCCGGCGTCAGCGGCGTGCGGCTCGTCAGCACCGCCGACGGCAGCAAGCGCGACATCCCCGTGACGGGCATGTTCGTCGCGATCGGGCACACACCGAACACCGGCGTGTTCGAAGGCCAGCTCGACATGCGCAACGGCTACATCCGGATCAACAGCGGCCTCGAGGGCAACGCAACGGCGACCTCGGTGCGCGGCGTGTTTGCCGCCGGCGACGTCGCCGACCACGTGTACCGGCAGGCCGTGACTTCGGCCGGGTTCGGCTGCATGGCCGCGCTCGACGCCGAAAAATTCCTCGATTCGATCGGCCTGGCTGGCTGAAAACCGGGCCCACGGCCCCTCCGGAACCACATCGCGCGACGCGCGCGTTCCGGCTGAACGCGACTGGCACGCGGTGACTTCCGGCACTCGCCAGCGCTGCCGTGCGGGCGCACGGTTGCAGGGTTCGCCGCCGCGCGACACCACGCGCTTGCCGTCCTGCCTGCGCCGGCCTCCGGTTTTCCATGCCAGCGAGGTCACCCAATGAAATCTTCCGTCCTTGCCTCCGGGCTCGCCGTGGCGTTCGCGGCCACGGCGTGGAGCGCCGCCGGCCACGCCGCCGACATCACCACGCCCTACCCCGGCACCATCACCCTCGACGTCAACCTGACCCAGGCGCCGCGCAAGTTGTTCTTCGTGCACGAAACCATTCCGGTCACGCCCGGCCCGCTGTCGCTGTATTACCCCAAGTGGATCCCGGGCGAACACTCGCCCAGCGGCCCGATCATCAACGTCGCCGGGATGGTCTGCAAGGCCAACGGTCAGAGGCTCAAATGGCGGCGCGACCTCGTGCACATGGATGAAATCCACCTGGACATCCCTGCGGGCGTGAGCACGCTCGATGTGGACTTTGATTTTCTGTCGCCGATCGGCGGCGGCGAATTTGGCGCAGGCGTCTCGCTGACACCGAAAATCGCCGACCTCGAATGGAACCAGGCGGTGTTCTATCCGGCCGGCTATGCATCGAAGGCCATCACCGTCAAACCCAGCCTGACGCTGCCCAGCGGCTGGCACTTCGCGACCGCACTCGAACCCCACACCGGCACCGGCGGCGGCCAGGGCAAGACGATCCCGTTTGCGCCGGTGACGCTCAACAACCTCGTCGATTCGCCGGTCATGTCCGGTGAGTACTTCAAGCAGATTCCGCTCACCACGGGCACGAAGCTCGCACCGGTTTTCCTGGACCTGGTGGCGGACGCGCCGAAGGACCTCGACGTCACGCCCGACCAGATCAAGCAGTATCGCAACCTGGTCGTCCAGCAAAACCGGATGTTCGACTCGCATCACTACGACACGTACCACATGCTGCTGACGCTGTCCGACCACACCGACCACTTCGGGCTGGAACACCATCAGTCAAGCGATGACCGCATCAACGCGAACTATTTCATCGACCCCGACATGTACCTGGTCGGGTCGGGCCTGATTCCCCACGAATACACGCACTCCTGGAACGGCAAGTTCCGGCGGCCTGCGGATCTCTGGACTCCGGATTTCAATTCGGTGCCGATGAAGGACGACCTGCTGTGGGTGTACGAAGGCTTCACGCAGTACATGGCGGAGGTCATGTGCGCGCGCAGCGGGTTCTGGGCGCCCGCGGAATTCCGCCAGGAACTGGCGATGAACGCGGCCGCGATGAACCACATCCCCGGCCGCACGTGGCGACCACTGCAGGACACGGCGGACATGGCATCGCTGCTGTATTACGAACCGTTTGCCTGGCACAACTGGCGGCGCGGCACCGACTTCTATACCGAAGGCGTGCTGCTGTGGCTGGACGTCGACACCAAGATCCGCGAGCTGAGCCACGACCAGCGCTCGATCAACGATTTCGCGCGCCTGTTCTACGGGATGGACAACGGCAGCTACGTCACCAGGACCTACACCTTCGAGGACATCGTCGACGCGCTCAACAAGGTGCAGCCCTATGACTGGGCGACGTTCCTGCACGGCCTGCTGGACAGCACGCAACTCCAGGCCCCCGAGTTGCCGGGCCTGGCCCGCGGCGGCTGGAAGCTCGTGTACACCGACCAGCCTTCGCACATGTGGAAGGCGACGGCGAGCGCGTTCGGGAAATTCTTCGGCTTGAACGCGATGTATTCGGCCGGGCTCACCGTCGGCAGCAAGGGCAAGGTGATGGACGTGTTGTGGAACGGCCCCGCGTTCAAGGCCGGCCTGATCCCGGGCATGCACATCGTTGCGGTCGACGGCCAGTCGTATTCGCCGGACAACCTGAAAACGGCGATCAAGGACGCCAGGGGTTCCAGCGCGCCGATCAAGTTGCTGGTCAAAAACGTGGCGCAATACGAGACGCTGGACGTCGACTACCACGGCGGGCCGCAGTACCCGCACCTCGAGCGGGTCAAGGGCACGCCGGATTACATCGACCAGATCATCGCGCCGCTCAAGGGGTGAACCTGACCTTCGCAGCGTCGCCAATGGTGCGTGGCGGGTCGCGCGCAAGCGCCTCCTGGAAATTGCACCGGCGCATCATCGCGGTGGTAGGAGCCGGCGGCGCGAAGCGCCTGCTCCTTCTTTTGCCGGCGACCGATGTTCGATGTACCTCGCGGCTCCGGTCGCGCGAAGGCGCGCTCCTACAATGGCAACATGCTGACGCTGCGTACGCACGAATCCATCGACGAGATCGACGCGGCGGGCTGGGACGCGCTCGTCGCGGACGACAATCCGTTCGTGTCGCACGCATTCCTGTCGGGCCTCGAAGCCACCGGCTGCATCCGCGCGGCGTTCGGCTGGCGCGCGCAGCACTTGACGCTCCATGACGGTGACACGCTGGTCGGCGCGACGCCGCTTTACGTCAAGGCCAATTCGCACGGCGAGTACGTCTTCGACTGGGCATGGGCCGATGCCTGGGAGCGCGCAGGCGGCGATTACTACCCGAAGTTCCTGTGCGCGGTGCCGTACTCGCCCGTGACGGGCCCGCGCCTGCTGGCCGGCAACGGCTCGGCTGCGCCGGGGCGGCGTGCCACCGTCGCCGCCGCGCTGCGCGAACTGACCGTGCGTACCGGTTTGTCGTCGGCGCACGTCGACTTCCCGCGTGAGGAGGATACGGCTGCGTTCGACGACGAGTGGCTCGCCCGCTCGGATTGGCAGTTCCA